>JBQCFH010000126.1:0-5129 GCA_051959385.1 Rhizobiaceae bacterium
CCCCTCCGTCGTGGAGGTCGCGTAGCCGGCTTCCTCCAGGAAGGTGAGGGTCGGATAGACCACGCCGGGGCTCGGGCTGTAGATGCCGCTCGAAAGCTCCTCCAGCGCCTTGATGATGTCGTAGCCGTGGCGCGGCCCGTCGGCGATGAGCGACAGCGCGATCAGGCGGAGGTCGCCGTCGGCGAGCATGCGGCCAGCGCGGAACATGTTGCCGCCGCCTCCGCCGAAACCCTTCCCGAAAGGGCCGAAGCCGTGATGCCCGCCGAACTTGCGGGACATGAAGCGCATGAGACCATCCTCGTGGGCGCAGGGGTGTCGATGGTGATGCATCGTCGAGGCCTTACGTTATGTCTTGCGATATATCGCAATCTATCACCTGCGTTCTCCGCGTCAAGATATATCGCACGATATGTCGGATGCGGCATGGCTTTATTTGAGAACGTGTTAACCGGGCGTGCGTAAGCTCGGCGACCCGAAAGCAGGCATGCGACGAGTGAGATTGGTGCGCGACTTCGCTTCGTTTCTCGACGATGCCGTGGAACGGCCCGCAAAAACGGCGGGGCGGGACGAGAGCTTTTCCGACGAGGCGGCGGCGTCTCCCTCGATGCCGTTCGGGTTCGTCGGAGCCGGCGGTGCGGAGTCCCCCGGCGAGAGCCGGGCCGAAATGGCCGCGGCCGCCGCCTATCTCGGCCTCAATGCCGAATGGGCGGGGAAGGAGAACCTGCCGGAAACCTCGCCTGACGCGATCGTCCGCGAACTGGCGCTGCACCGCATCACCGACGTGAAGTCGCTCGACCGGTTGCGGCGCGAATTCGCCTTCCGCAACCATCCGGACCGGGTTCGCCCGGAATGGCGCGATCGGGCCATGGCGCGGATGCAGATCGCCAACCGGCTGATCGACGAGGCCAAGCAGCGGCTCGGTGCAAGGCGCGGCTGCGGCTGAGCTACGGCGCTATTGAGGCCGTGCAAGCGCGTCATCCTCGGGCTTGTCCCGAGGATCTGCCTGGAGTGACGCAAATGCGGGTGCTCCAGCGGGGCGGAAAGCAAATCTCCATGGCGACAACCGGCGGCCACGGCAGAGCCTCGGGACAAGCCCGAGGATGACGCTGACATCTGCCGCGCCGAGCGTCGGAAGTCTCCGGCACTGCGTCAGAAGAAGCTCTTCCGCTGCCACCAGCCGGTCTTGCGCGGCCTCGCCTCGTCAACGGTCGAGGAGACCACGACCGGCTCGACGGGCTTTTCCTCTTCCTGCGGCTCGGCGGCCTGCGCCGTGTCCGCCTCGATATCCGATCCGCTCTCCGCCAGCGCCGGCTCGGCGCCATTGGCGGTCGCGCTCTCGGCACTTTCGGCAGCGGCGGCCTTGCGCGAGCGGCGGCGCGCCGGCTTCGCCGGTTTTTCCGGTTGCGCCTGCTCGGGCGCGGCTTGCTCCGCCACCGTTTCCGGCTCCGCCTCCGCGACAGCTTCGGCGACGGGCGCCTCGCTCACAGCGAATTCGGGCATCGCCGCCGGAGCCGCGGTTTCCGCCGCTGGAACCGCGCCCGCCTCTAGCGGCGTCTCGTCGCCGCCGACGGCCTCCTCGACGTGCTCTCCGCCGCGGTCACGGCGGTTGCGTCTGCCGCCCCGGCGTCCGCGCCGGCGCTTCTTGTGCTCGTCCGCCGCGCCTTCGGCTGCAGCCGGATGCGGCTCGTGCGCGGCGTCCTCCGCCGCTTCGGCGTCGTCCGGGGCCTCGGCCTCTCCGGCGTCAAGCGCCGATCTCTGCTCGCCGTCGCGGCTGTGCTCGTCTCCGTGATCGCGGCCGCCGCGCCGGCGGCGGCGACGCCGCCGCTTGCGGTGGCCTTCGCTTTCCTCTTCCGCGCGGCCGTGCGCGTGATGCTCGGCCCGTTCCTCCGGCGCGGCGTCAAGCTCCTCGTCGGCGTCCATCGCCTCGAAAGCGGGCGTATCCTCGACCGCGGTCTCGATGACCGGGCGAGGCTCCGCCGGCGCGCCGCGCGTGATGGCGTAGTGCTGCGCGCCGACCTCGTCGTCCGCTTCGACGGAGATCGAAAGACGGAAGCGCTGCTCGAGTTCAACCAGGTTCGAGCGCTTGTGGTTAAGGACGTAGAGAGCAGTCGCCGTCGGGGTACGCACCGTGATGTGATGGCGCGAATCCTTCAGGAGATGCTCCTCGATGCCGCGGATCACATGCAGCGCCGTCGAGGAGTCCGAGCGCACATGGCCGGTGCCGCCGCAATGCGGGCAGGGCTTCATGGTCGATTCCAGGACGCTCGCGCGGATGCGCTGGCGCGACATCTCCATCAGTCCGAAATGCGAGATGCGGCCGACCTGGATGCGGGCCCGGTCGTTCTTCAGGCATTCCTTGAGCTTCTTCTCGACCGCACGGTTATTGCGGTTCTCCTCCATGTCGATGAAGTCGATCACGATCAGGCCCGCGAGGTCGCGCAGTCTCAATTGCCGCGCCACTTCCTCGGCCGCTTCCAGATTGGTCTGGAGCGCCGTGTCCTCGATCGAATGCTCCCTGGTCGAGCGGCCGGAGTTGACGTCGATGGCGACCAGCGCCTCGGTCTGGTTGATGATGATGTAGCCGCCCGACTTCAGCGTCACCTGCGGCTGCAGCATCCGGTCAAGCTGTGCCTCGATGCCGTTGCGCGCGAAGATCGGCGTCGGGTCGCGATAGGGCTGGACCACCTTCGCATGGCTCGGCATCAGCATGCGCATGAAATCCTTGGCCTCGCGATAGCCGTCCTCGCCGGCGACCAGGATCTCGTCGATGTCCTTGTTGTAGAGATCGCGCACCGAGCGCTTGATGAGGGAACCTTCCTCGTAGACGAGCGCCGGCGCGGTGGACTGGAGCGTGAGCGTGCGCACGTTCTCCCACAGGCGCATCAGATATTCGTAGTCGCGCTTGATCTCCGCCTTGGTGCGGTTCTCGCCCGCCGTGCGCAGGATCACGCCCATGCCCTGCGGCACGTCGAGGTCCTTGACCACGTCCTTCAGGCGCTTGCGGTCCTGCGCGTTGGTGATCTTGCGGCTGATGCCGCCGCCGCGCGCCGTGTTCGGCATCAGGACGGAATAGCGGCCGGCGAGCGACAGATAGGTGGTCAGCGCCGCGCCCTTGTTGCCGCGCTCCTCCTTGACGACCTGGACGAGCAGGATCTGCCGCCGCTTGATGACTTCCTGGATCTTGTAAGTGCGGCGCAGCGAGCGGCGCCGGTGCTGGGCTTCGTCCAGCGCGTCCTCCGCGCCGACCGATTCGACCTCGCTCTCGTCGGAGAGCGCAGCCTCGCCGTTCTCCTCGGCGCCGGGCTGGCGGTCATCGTCCGTCTCGTCGCCGTTCGTCCCGATTTCCTCGGAAACGACATCGGCGGAAATGCTTTCGGACATGACCGAGCCGTTGCCCTCGTCATGTTCGATGAACCCGGCTTCGACCGTCTCGGTCTCGTCCGCCGCGGCGCCTTCCTCACCGGCATCAGCCTCGGCGTCCGTCGTCTCGGCCTGTTCGGCCGCCTTCTGCTCGGATCTTCCGCGTCCGCGGCCCTTGCCGCCGCGGCGGCGCCGCCGGCCGCGTTCCTCGTTCTCCTCCTCGGCCTCTTCAGCTTCGGCCGCCTCGGCTTCCGCCTTCAGGAGGGCCTGACGGTCGGCGACGGGGATCTGGTAATAATCGGGATGGATTTCGTTGAAGGCCAGGAAGCCGTGGCGGTTGCCGCCATATTCGATGAAAGCCGCCTGCAGCGAGGGCTCAACGCGCGTCACGCGCGCCAGGTAGATGTTTCCTCTTAGCTGCTTCTTGTCCTGTGATTCGAAATCGAATTCTTCGATACGGTTACCGCGGGTGACGACGACCCTTGTTTCCTCCGGGTGGGAGGCGTCTATAAGCATCTTGTTGGGCATGTTCGAAAATCTCCCCGACAGCTTTCGCCCGATGCGTGGGCGGATAGGCGCCACGGGTCGGAATGCGAGAGGTGTCGGATATTTGTGCGCTCGCCGGGGAGAATTTCGGCATGGCGGAAAGGGGGGCCGGCGCCCTGACGGCGCGGGTTCTTCCCGATCTGACCATATCCATGCCTGGGCTCATCGCTTTTTCCCGGCGGGACCGCATCTCTAATGTCTGGATCCGGAAATCCGGACCCGCTCTTTTGCTTTTACAAAGCCGGCGCGGGACTTCGATCCCGACCGTTTTCCTCACACCGGAGGCTCCAGCCATTCGGAACGCTCCGAGAGAATTCTTGGGCCGCATGTGTCCCCGGAAGAACGCAATTTCAAGCCGCCTCTTTCCGCCTCGCATTCTAGCCATGGCGGTCAGGTCCGGTCCGGGCATTGCAGCGACCCTTTGTCGCTTTTATGATTTGACGCGGTTTATGGCAACCCCGTTTCGGTGCCGGCAAACGGAGCAGGGCGCGGTTGCGCCACCGGCAAGGCTTGGTTAACCAACCGCCGTTACCAGTCGTTAACAGATGCGCACGGCCTTGTGTTCGGCCGGCGCCCAGCCGGGAAGGATGGCTATGCGAGGGTTCGTCGGCCCGCTATCGGAGTGCTGCCGGTTCATGATCGCGCGCGTGCGTTTCCTCGCCCTCCCTGCGATGCTGCTCGGCTTCTCCATGTTCCTTGCGGCGCCGCGGGCCGAGGCCGAGATCCTGATGGCCCATGATTTCGTCGTGGCCGGGGACGCGGTGCGCACGCGCATCGTCATACAGCTCGACGGCGACGCCTCGCTGCACTGGTTCCTTCTGCGGGCGCCGCACCGGCTGGTGGTGGACCTGCCGCAGACGAGTTTCGCCATCGCGCCGGCGGACCTGAAGCCGCGCGGCCTGGTGACGAATATCCGCTACGGCAAGATCAGCGACGACCATTCCCGCATGATCTTCGCCGTGAAGGGCCCGTTCACGGTCGACGGGATCTCGGTCATCAAGAACGAGTCCTCACCCGGCTACCGGCTCGTCGCGGATATCGTCGCGGCGCCCGAAGCGGCGTTCGAGGCGGCGCTCGCCAAGCAGGCGGGCGCTGCGCCGACCACGGAAGCGGCGGCCGACGATCCGGTCGATGTGGGACCGAAACCCGCAGGAAAACCCTTCACCATCGTCATCGACCCGGGTCATGGCGGCATCGACGGCGGCGCGGAGGGAATAACCGGG
>JBQCFH010000127.1:0-2224 GCA_051959385.1 Rhizobiaceae bacterium
CCGGCATCGCCCGCCTTGGCGTCGAGACGGGCGAGGATGCCTTCCGCCACCTTCTTCGCGTCGCCGATGATGCCGACGGTGACGGGCTTGGTGAGGCCGATGCGATCGGGATTGATGTCGACCTGGATGATGGCGGCGTTCTTCGGCCAGTAATCGATGCCGTAGCCTGGCAGCGTCGAGAACGGGTTGAGCCGCGTGCCGAGCGCCAGCACCACGTCGGCCTTCGAGATCAGCTGCATGGCGGCCTTCGAGCCGTTATAGCCGAGCGGGCCGGCGAAGAGCGGGTGCGAGCCGGGGAAGGCGTCGTTGTGCTGGTAGCCGCAGCAGACCGGCGCGGCGAGACGCTCGGCGAGCGCTACCGTGGCGCCGATGGCGTTCGCAAGCACGACGCCGGCGCCGTTCAGGATGACCGGGAACTTCGCCTCGGAAAGCAGCTTCGCCGCCCGGGTGAGCGCCTCGTCGCCGCCGGACGGACGCTCGAACTCGACGATCGGAGGCAGCTCGACGTCGATCACCTGCGTCCAGAAATCGCGCGGCACGTTGATCTGCGCCGGCGCGGAGGCGCGCCAGGCGTGCTGGATGACGCGGTTCAGCGTCTCGGCCATGCGCGAGGGGTCGCGCACCTCCTCCTGGTAGGCGACCATGTCCTTGAAAAGGGCCATCTGCTCGACTTCCTGGAAGCCGCCCTGCCCCAGCGTGCGGTTCGCCGCCTGAGGGGTGACCAGCAGGAGCGGCGTGTGGTTCCAGTAGGCCGTCTTCACCGCGGTCACGAAATTGGTGATGCCCGGCCCGTTCTGGGCGATCATCATCGACATCTTGCCGGAAGCGCGCGTGTAGCCGTCGGCCATCATGCCGCCCGAGCCCTCATGCGCGCAGTCCCAGAAGGTGATGCCCGCCTCGGGGAACAGATCGGAGATCGGCATGAAGGCCGAGCCGATGATGCCGAAGGCGTGCTCAATGCCATGGCGCTGCAGCACCTTCACGAAGGCTTCTTCGGTGGTCATCTTCATCGCGGATATCCTTTCGTTTCTGGCTGCCGTTGCCGGATGCCTAGTTCATTTCGTCCTTGAGGAAATACCAGCGGTACATCGCCCGCTGGCCGATGCGGCGGAAGGGCGTCAACAGGCCGTGCCCCGGCAGGGCCGAGGTGAAGATCGGCAGGTCGAGCCCGCCGCCCTTGCCGGCGACCAGCTGCGCCATGCGGCGTCCGGCCTGCGCCGAATACATCACGCCGTTGCCGCCGTACCCGAGCGCGTAGTACACCGTTTGCTGCGGATCCGGCTGAAACACGCGCGGCATCATGTCGTGGCTGACATCGACCCAGCCCCACCAGGAATAATCGATGTCGATGCCCTTCAGCGCCGGGAACTTGCGGTGCAGTCCGTCGATCAGGAGCTGGAGGTGGCGGGGGTTCTCCGCATCCGCGCCGGTAATGGCGCTGCGGCTGCCGATCTGCACACGGCCGTCCGGCATCTGCCGGTAATAGAAGCGCAACGTGCGGGTGTCCGTCAGCACGATCTTCGTCCTGAAATTGCAGGCCTCGCGCTCCGCGTCGGTCAGCTTGCGGGTGACGATCGAGTTCGACAGGATCGGCATCAGCCTGTGGCGCGTCAGCTCGTGCATGCCGGGCGGCGTGTAGGCGGCGGTGGCGAGCGCCACGGCGCGGGCGCGGACAGTGCCTCCCGGTGTCGTCAGATAGTGCACGCCGTCCTTCGTCTGCCAGCCGATCACCGGGCTGCCGGGATGCACCCTGGCGCCGAGCGCGCGGGCCATCTTCAAATAGCCGTAGGCGAGCTTGCCGGCATGGATGGCGATGCCGTCGGGCTCGAGCATGGCGCCGTGAGCCTCCTCGTCGCGCATATAGTCGCGGTGCACCTCCTCGCGGGACAGGATGCGCGTCTTGTAGCCGAACACCTCGTTCAGAAGCTGCGATTCCGCCTTGAGCTTCGGCATCATCTTCGCCTTGTGGGCGACGTAGAGATGGCCGCCGTCCTGGGGCTCGCAATCGATGTCGCGGATCAGGCCGCGGAAGAGGTCGAAGCCCTCCAGCATCTCGGCATGCAGCTTCTTGGCGACATCGAGACCGTAGCGCGCGATCCAGCCCGAGCGCGTCAGCCGCCCCGCGGAAAACTGCGCCTGCCCGCCATTCCTCGTCGAGCAGCCCCAGGCGACGCGGTTCGCCTCCAGCACGGTCGCCTTGATGCCATGCTCCTTCGCCAGATGG
>JBQCFH010000128.1:0-2564 GCA_051959385.1 Rhizobiaceae bacterium
CACACCTCCACCCACGGCGCGTTCGGCGCGCTGGCGCACGGCATCGGCACCTCGGAGGTGGAGCATGTGCTCGCCACCCAGACGCTGATCCAGAAGAAGGCGAAGAACATGCTTGTCCAGGTGGACGGGCAGCTTCCGCCAGGCGTCACCGCCAAGGACGTCATCCTCTCCATCATCGGCGAGATCGGCACGGCAGGCGGCACTGGCTATGTCATCGAATATGCCGGCGAGGCGATCCGCGCGCTGTCCATGGAAGGCCGCATGACGGTCTGCAACATGAGCATTGAAGGCGGCGCCCGCGCCGGCCTGATCGCGCCGGACGAGACGACCTTCGCCTATGTCAAGGACAAGCCGCGCGCGCCGAAAGGCGCGGCCTGGGACCGGGCGCTCGCCTATTGGCAGACCCTGCGCTCCGACGAGGGCGCGCATTTCGATCGCGTGGTAAAACTCGACGCGGCCAACTTGCCGCCGATCGTCACCTGGGGCTCCTCGCCGGAGGATGTGGCGGCGGTGACTGGCTACGTGCCGGACCCGGACGCGATCCAGGACGAGAACAAGCGCGCCTCGAAGAAGCGCGCGCTCGAATATATGGGGCTGACCGCCGGCACGAAGATAACCGAGATCCCGCTCGACCGGGTCTTCATCGGCTCGTGCACCAACGGCCGCATTGAGGATCTGCGTCAGGTGGCGAAGGTGGTGGAGGGCAGGAAGGTCGCCGACCGGGTCAACGCCATGATCGTGCCGGGCTCGGGGCTGGTGAAGGAGCAGGCCGAGGCCGAGGGGCTCGACAAGATTTTCGTCGCCGCCGGTTTCGACTGGCGCGAGCCGGGCTGCTCGATGTGCCTCGCCATGAACGAGGACCGGCTGCGGCCGGAGGAGCGCTGCGCCTCGACGTCCAACCGCAACTTCGAGGGCAGGCAGGGCTATCGCGGCCGCACGCACCTCGTCTCGCCGGCCATGGCAGCGGCCGCGGCGATCGCCGGGCATTTCGTCGATATCAGGGAGTGGCGGTAGGGACGGGCAGCACCGCGCGCGTCATCCCGGTTTGCACCCGGAGCGGAGCGATCGGGTGCAAGACCGGGACCCATTCCGTAACCGTCAAAGTTTCGGAATGGATCCCGGATAGCCCGCCCTCACTTCGTTCGCGCGGCCTTCCGGGATGACGGTGTCGGCCTCACCCCTCCACTTCCTCCCTCAGCATTTCCAGCTCCAGCCACTCGTCCTCCATCGCGGCGAGTTCGGCGCGCGCCTTGTCGAGCGCGGCAGTGGCATCGGCAAAGGCCTTAGGGTCGCGACGATAAAGGCCCGGATCGGCAAGCCGCTCTTCGATCACGCCTATGTTCGCTACCGCCTCCTCCATTCGCTTCGGCAGCGTCTCCAGCGCGAATTTCTGCTTATAGGAAAGTTTTCTTGCCGTCTGCCGAGCCTGACCCTTCGGCTGGGTGGTCGGCTTTGCCGCCGGCGCAGCGCGCATCGAACTCCTGCGGTCGTCGAGCTTCCTGCCCCCGCGCTGCGCCAGCATGTCGGTGTAGCCGCCGGCATATTCCGTCCAGGTGCCGTCGCCGTTCGGCGCAATCGTGCTGGTCACCGTCCGGTCGAGGAAATCGCGGTCATGGCTGACCAGGATCACCGTGCCGGCAAAGCCCGCGACCAGTTCCTGCAACAGGTCGAGCGTCTCCATGTCGAGATCGTTGGTCGGCTCGTCCAGCACCAGCAGGTTGGACGGCCGCGACAGCACGCGCGCCAGGATGAGCCGCGCCCGCTCGCCGCCTGAAAGCTCGCGCACGGGCGTGCGCACCTGCTCCGGCTTGAACAGGAAATCCTTCATCCACGAGACGACGTGCCGCTCCTCGCCATTCACCACGACCGTCTCGCCGCGCCCGTCGGTCAGGTAATGCGCCAGCGTCTCCTCAGGACCGACCGCCTCGCGCTTCTGGTCGAGCGCGGCGATCTCCAGGTTGACGCCGAGCCGCACCGTGCCGGAATCGGGCGCCAGCGCGCCGGTCAGCATCTTCAGAAGCGTCGTCTTGCCGGCGCCGTTCGCGCCGACCAGGCCGATGCGGTCGCCGCGATTGATGCGGGTCGAGAAATCACGGACGATTGTCCGCTCGCCATAGGCTTTGGAGATGGCCTTCGCCTCGATGACGAGCTTGCCGGATTCAGCCGCGTCGCTCGCCACCATGTTGGCCAGGCCCTCAGCCCGGCGGTGCGTGCGGAATTCCTGCCGCATGGCCTGCAACTCGCCGAGCCGGCGCATGTTGCGCTTGCGCCTGGCGGTGACGCCGTAGCGCAGCCAGTGCTCCTCGCGCACGATCTGGCGGCCGAGCTTGTGCTGCTCGCGTTCCTCCTCCTCCAGCACCTGGTCGCGCCATTTCTCGAAATGGCCAAAACCCTTGTCGAGGCGGAGCGTGCGGCCGCGATCAAGCCATACCGTCGCGCGGCTGACGCGTTCGAGGAAGCGGCGGTCGTGCGAGATGAGCACGATCGCCGAAGGCGAGCGGGCAAGCTCCTCCTCCAGCCATTCGATGGTGGAGAGGTCGAGATGGTTGGTCGGCTCGTCGAGG
>JBQCFH010000129.1:0-7197 GCA_051959385.1 Rhizobiaceae bacterium
CTTCCTCTACCCCACGAATGTGGGGGAGAGGTGGCGCGCGAAGCGCGACGGAGTGGGGGTGATTCGGCCATATGCGATTGCCCTGCCCTGAAGGTATAGAGGTGGTTTGCGAAGCAAACCGGAGAGGGGGTGGGTCTCGACCGATATGAATGCGTCCTTGGCACCTCGCTTCCGCCCCTCAGCCCTCCTGCATCTTCGTTACAGGCTTCGGCTTTCTCTTCGGCTTGAACGGCTTCATGCCCTCGCGCGCCAGCTCGTCGGCCCGTTCGTTCTCCGGATGGCCGGCATGGCCCTTGACCCAGTGCCAATGGACGTCATGCCGCGTGCGCGCCTCGTCGAGCGCCTGCCATAGCTCGGCATTCTTCACCGGCTTCTTCGCAGCGGTCTTCCAGCCGTTCCGCTTCCAGCCGGCGATCCAGCCGCGGATGCCGTCGCGCAGATAGTTGCTGTCCGTATAGAGATCGACGCGGCAAGGCTCCTTCAGCGCGCCGAGCGCCTCGATCGCGCCCTTCAGCTCCATGCGGTTGTTGGTGGTCAGCGCCTCGCCGCCCGACATTTCCTTCACGTGGCCGTTGAAGCGCAGCACCGCCCCCCAGCCGCCGGGACCCGGGTTACCCGAGCAGGCGCCGTCGGTGAATATCTCGACCTGTTTCATTCGGGCAGCCCGTATTCGGCGGCGGAACGGATCGCCCGGTGGAAGCGCATCCGGCGCACATATTCGAGCGGGTCCTTCTTCTTGACGAAAGAGCCGTCGGGGACGGTCAGCCAATCGTGCAGGCGCGTCAGCATGAAGCGCATCGCCGCGCCATGCGCCAGGACGGGAAGCGCCGCGGCCTCCCCCTTCCCCAGCGGCCGCACGTCGACATAGGCGCTAAGCAGCGCCGCTCCCTGGGGCAGATTGAAGGAATGATCGCGCTCGAAGCACCAGGCGTTGAGGCAGACGGCCACGTCATAGGCGAGGAGATCGGTGCAGGCGAAATAGAAGTCGATCAGGCCGGAGAGCCTGCCGCCCAGGAAAAAAACGTTGTCCGGGAAAAGATCGGCATGGATGATGCCGGCGGGCAGGCCGTCCGGCCAGTTCGCTTCCAGCACGGCGAGATCGGCCTCCACCTCGGCGGAAAGGCCACGCTCCACCTCGTCCGCCCTTCCCCGCGACAGGTTCCAGAGCGGCCGCCAGCCGTCCAGCCCGAGAGCGTTGCGCCGTCTTCCGGCGAAATCGCCGCCGGCAAGGTGCAGGCGCGCCAGCGCCTCGCCGACCTGCCGGCAATGCTCGACGGTCGGCCGACGCATCCACATGCCTTCCAGAAAGGTGACGAGCGCGGCCGGCCTTCCGGCAAGCTCGCCGATCATCTCGCCGTTTCGCTGGCGGACCGGCACCGGGCAGCTTATGCCCCTGGAGGCGAGATGCTGCATCAGGCCAAGGAAGAACGGCAGGTCTGTGCGCTCCACGCGTCTCTCGTAGAGCGTCAGGATGAAAGCGCCCGAGCCTGTATGGAGCAGGTAATTGGAATTTTCGACGCCCTCGGCGATTCCCTTGTAGGAAAGCAGCTCGCCGACCGAATAGTTCTTAAGGAAAGCGCCGAGTTCGGCTTCGGTGACATCCGTGTAGACGGCCATGCGCTAGGCCGCCCCGTTGACAAAGGCCATGTCGGCCGAGGTCAGTTCCATGTCGCGGAGCGCGCGCATCACCGGGAAATCCTCCGTCTCGACCGCCGTCTCCGCCAGCTCAACCGTCACGTCGAAGCGCTCGCCGAAGGCGGCGATGATCTCGTCGACGATGATCTGCGGCGCCGATGCGCCGGCGGAAAGCCCCAGCACTTCGATGTCGCCGACCTCGTCCCAGCAGATCTCCTCCGCCCGCTGTACGAGGAGCGACCGCGCCGCTCCCGCCCGCTCGGCGACTTCGACGAGCCGGCGCGAATTCGACGAATTCGGCGCGCCGACCACGAGGAAAAGATCGGCCCCGGCGGCGGCCGCCTTGACCGCTTCCTGGCGGTTGGTCGTCGCGTAGCAGATGGATTCCGCGGCCGGCGCGTGGAGATGCGGAAAGCGCTCGGAAAGGGCGCGCAGGATACCGGCAGTATCCTCGACGGAAAGCGTCGTCTGCGTCACGAAGCCGAGCGGCGCATCGCGCAGGCAAGCCATCGTGCGCGCCTGGTGCTCGGTCTCCACGAGCGTGACGGCGCCGTCCGGAAGCTGTCCCATCGTGCCGACCACCTCCGGATGGCCCGCATGTCCCACGAGCAGCACATGCCGGCCGAGACGATGATGCCGCATGGCCTGCTTGTGCACCTTGGAAACCAGCGGACAGGTGGCGTCGAGATAGAAGAGGTTGCGGTCCCTGGCCTCGGCAGGCACGGATTTCGGCACGCCGTGGGCGGAGAAGACGACCGGCCGGTCGCGGTGGTCCGCCGGGATCTCGTCGAGTTCCTCGATGAAGACTGCGCCCTTGGCCTGCAGGCCCTGCACGACATAGCGGTTGTGGACGATCTCGTGGCGGACATAGACCGGCGCGCCGTATTTCTTGAGCGCCAGCACGACGACCTGGATGGCGCGGTCCACGCCGGCGCAGAAGCCGCGCGGGCCGCAGAGCCTTATGGTCAATGGCCTACGTTCTGCGCCTGACAAAACAATCTCCTGGATCGTTCCGATTTCGCTTGTTGCCCCTCACCCCTTAACTCTCCCCGCAAGCGGGGAGAGTGGGCATCGACCCCGAACCAGCTCCTTCTCCCCCGTCTTCACGGGGAGAACGCCCCGGCAGGGGATGAGGGGCGGCATCTTCCCAATGCCGAACCACCCGGCAGCGCCTGCGACATGCATTCGGCCGGATACCAGTGTCAAGGGCGTCCCTCCTCGCGGGGCCCGCGCCAGCGCTCCCTCAGCCTCGTTGCGACGACCACGAGCAGGACGAGCGCCAGGCCGTACCAGGTCAGCGCGTACTGGAAATGGTTGTTGGGCAGGTTGATCAGCGTCACGCCGCCGACCGGCAGCCCGCCGGGATTGGGTGCATTGTTGGCGTCGACGAAGAAGGGCAGCACCTTGTCGGCCGGAAGCCCTGCGCTGGCGGCCATGGCCGACAGGTCCTTCCAGTAGAACATGTTCTTCGCCGGCTGGTTCTCCGGCACGATGAAGGAAGGCTTTTCGGAAAGCGGATCGCGCGCCAAGCCGGTGACGGTGACCTCGCCCTTCACCTGGCCTTGCGCCCTTGCCGCCGGATCCTTGCGGTCGTAGGGCACGAAGCCGCGGTTGACGAAGATGTAGCGGCCGTCATCCAGCTTTAGCGGCGTGTAGATGTCGAAGCCGGCGTCACCCTGCCAGGTCGCCAGGAAGTGCCGCTCGTCTTGATGCAGGAACGTGCCCGTGGCGGTGACGGGGAGATATTCGACATCGTGCGTCCTAGCGAAGATCCGCTCTATCTCGGAAAGCGGGCGCGGCGCGGAATGGATGCGCTGGTCGATCGTGGCCAGCAGCCCTTCCTTCCAGTGCAGCCGGTGGACCTGCCAGGTGCCGAGCGCAACGAGCGCGGCGAAAGCCAGCACGCTCAGCATGGCCGTGACATAGGGGAACGGCCGGCGCTCTCTTCTTTCCTCGACGGAGCGGCTCATCTTCCGTCGATTTCTTCGGCCCTGTCGATTTCGCCAGGCGCCGCCTTGTTGGCATATTGCAAGGTGATGAGGACGCCCTTCATGAGGCGCAGCCCCGCCAGCGACAGAACGATCGCCAGGGGTATCCACAGGATGAAGTGCACCCAGAGCGGCGGGTTGAGCGAAACCTCCATCCACAGCGCCAGGCCGACGACAATGAAGCCGATGATCAGGATGACGAACACTGCCGGCCCGTCGCCGGCGTCGGCGAAGGAATAGTCCAGCCGGCAATTGGCGCACTCTCCGCCGACCGACAGGAAGCCGGAGAACAGCTTGCCCTCGCCGCAGCGCGGGCAGCGCCCCTGCAACCCCGCCCGGATCGGCTCGACGGGGGCCCACAATGCCTTGTCTTCTTCCATGCGCTCCTATCTAGCGATCGGCCGGTCCGTTCACCATGGGCCGGCGGCGCCATGATGTCTCACCCGTCTGGAACGAATGCGGGCGACCCTGTCGCCAGGGCCGCCCGCAAACACCGCCTGAGATCTGGGAGCGGCGAGGCGAATCGTCACTCCATTGCGATTGTCGCACCATGCGAGGCCCAAACATAGACGCATGTGAACAGGAACAGCCACACGACGTCGACGAAGTGCCAGTACCAGGCGGCGGCCTCGAAGCCGAAATGCTGCTTGGGCGTGAAATCGCCGGCAATGGCGCGCATCAGGCAGACGAACAGGAAGATCGTGCCGATGATGACGTGGAAGCCGTGGAAGCCGGTCGCCATGAAGAACGTGGCGCCGTAGATGGAATTCTTGAAGCCGAACGGCGCGTGTATGTACTCGTAGGCCTGGCAGGACGTGAAGAGAATGCCGAGCAGAACCGTCAGCACGAGGCCCCAGATGAGGCCCTTGCGGTTGTTGTTGAGGAGCGCGTGGTGCGCCCAGGTCACCGTCGTGCCCGACAGCAGCAGAACGATGGTGTTGTAGAGCGGCAGGTGGAAGGGGTCGAGCACCTCCATGCCCTTCGGCGGCCACACGCCGCCGGTGAAGGCGGTGCGGGCGACCTGCTCGGCCTCCCCCGGGAAGAGACTGGCGTCGAAGAAGGCCCAGAACCACGCCACGAAGAACATCACCTCGGAGGCGATGAACATGATCATGCCGTAGCGCAGATGCAGCGACACCACCGGCGTGTGGTCGCCTTCATGCGCTTCCTTGATCGTGTCGGACCACCAGGCGAACATGGTGTAGATCACGATCAGGACGCCGACTGCGAAAATCCAGAAATGCGTGTCGGCGAGGTTGTACCCGAAGAACGGGAAGGCGCTCTGCTCCATATAGCGCATCCAGGCGACGCCGCCGATCGCCATGATGAAGGCGCCGATGGCGCCGATGACCGGATTCGGACTGGGCTTAACCAGGTGGTAGTCGTGATGTTTCGCGTGCGTGTCTGCCATGTCAGTCCCTGCGCTTGATGGAGGTGTCCCCGGTCGTGTTGGTTGCCACGTTGGTGGATTTCGCCCCGGCGGCCGCAACCTTGTCTACGGGCACCTGGAACATCGTGTAGGAGAGCGTGATCGTCTTCAGCCCCTTGGCTTCTTCCGCATTGACGATGTCGGGGTCGACATAGAAGATGACCGGCATGTCGATCTTCTCGCCCGGCTTGAGCGTCGTGTCGTTGAAGCAGAAGCACTGGATCTTGTAGAAATAGGCCCCGGCGAATTCCGGCGTGACGTTGAAGCTGGCGCGGCCACGGACCACGTGGTCGGAGAGGTTTTGCGCCACGTAGTGCGCTTCCATCGTCTCGCCGATCTTGCCTTCGATCTCCCACTGGGCCGGTTTGAAGGACCAGGGAATGTTCGACGTATTGGCGTCGAACCTGACCTTGACGGTCTGGTCGAGCACCCTGCGCGCGCCCTCGGCGGAACGCTGCGTGGTGCCGCCATAGCCCGTGACCTGGCAGAACATGCGGTAAAGCGGCACGGCCGCGTAGGAAAGCCCGACCATCCCCACGAAAACCGCCGTGCAGACGCCGGCGGCGATCATGTTGCGCCGCCTGGCTCTCTGGTCGCTGTTCAGGTTCCCCGCCATCGCGCTCACATCGTATGGTTCACGAACTTCACGATCGTCGCGATATAGAAGATGACGACCAGCGCCGCGAGGCCGAAGCCGATGGCCAGCGAACGGTTACGCCGGGCCTTCTTCTGCTGCTCGGTGAGTTCTATGCGTTCGTGCATCATGAGCGCGCTCATATTCCCGCCACGCCGAAGGCACGGCTGATCAGGACATCCGCCAGAAAGGCGGCGAAGATGCCGAACAGGTAAAGCAGCGAATAGCCGAAGAGAGCCTTCGCCGGCTTCATCTTGCGGTCTTCCGCGGGCATGACCAGGACCTGCCAAGCATACCAGACGAAGCCTGCGCCGAGCGCCGTCGATACCAGTCCATATCCGAGGCTCGCATAGCCGAGCGCCCAGGGCAGCACGCCGACCGGCGCGATCAGCAGCGAATAGGCGAATATCTGCCGCCGGGTCGAGGCTTCGCCGGCGACGTTCGGCATCATCGGGATGCCGGCGCGCTCGTAGTCGCCCGACTTGAACAGCGCCAGCGCCCAGAAATGCGGCGGCGTCCACAGGAAGATGATGAGAAAGAGGATCACGCTTTCCAGGCTGACCGAGCCGGTCGCCGCCGCCCAGCCGATGATCGGCGGAAATGCGCCAGCCGCGCCGCCAATGACGATGTTCTGCGGCGTCGAGCGCTTCAGCCACATCGTATAGATCACGGCGTAGAAGAAGATAGTGAAGGCAAGCAGCGAGGCCGCCAGCCAGTTGTCCAGCACGCCGAGCGTCATGACGGAAAGCGCGGAAAGAACGAGGCCGAAGGAAAGCGCCTCGCCCGGCCTCACCCGCCCGGCCGGGATCGGCCGGCTCGCCGTGCGCGACATCACGGTGTCGATATCGGCGTCGTACCACATGTTGAGCGCACCAGAGGCGCCGGCGCCGACGGCGATGGCCAGGATCGCGACTACGGCCAGGAACGGATGCGGCAGAACGGGCGCCGCGACCATTCCGACAAAGGCCGTGAACACGACGAGCGACATCACGCGCGGCTTCAGAAGCTCCAGGTACTCCCTCGCCGTCGCTTCGGAAAGCTGCGTCTCCTCGCTGCTGGTCGGCTCTACAAGCGCCATCAAGATTCCAGTCCACTCTCACATTGCCGAAACCGCCGGACGAACCGGCGGCTTCTTCTTGCGTTCGGCCGCTCCAAGCGGATCCGCGGAAGCTCTTCCCACAGGTGGAAGGGCGGCGGCGAGGGCAGCTGCCAATCGAGCGTGGTTGCGCCCGGACCCCAGGGATTGGCGCCGGCGACGCGCTTCTTCGAGAAGGCCTCGAAGACGCCGAACAGGAAGACCAGCACGCCGAAGCCCGCCAGATATGAACCGTAGGATTCGATCATGTTCCAGCCGGCGAAGGCGGCCGGAGAATCGATGTAGCGGCGCGGCATGCCGGCGAGGCCGAGGAAGTGCATCGGGAAGAAGATGATGTTCACGCCGATGAAGGTGATCCAGAAGTGCAGCCGCGCGATGAAGGAATTGTACATGTAGCCGGTCATCTTCGGGAACC
>JBQCFH010000130.1:0-15469 GCA_051959385.1 Rhizobiaceae bacterium
CGGTCCGGCAGCCAGACGATTTGCGGCCCGTTCATCGCGGCCGGCCCGGCGCGTGGCGCAGATATTGCAGCGGCGGCCACGGATTGGCGGCCGAGGCGCCGGCGCCCCGGCGCGGGTTCAGATATTCGCCGCCGCGCGCGATCACATCCTCGACTGTGTGTATCTCGGAGACATAGCCGCCGAGCCGCTCGTAATCGTCGCGGCGGAGCGTGAACTCGATCGGTGCGACCAGCGCCGGCGTCGGCACGTAGCCGAAGGAATTGTCCGGCGTGCGCATGACATCGACCATCAGCATGATGCCGCCGCCCGGCCAGACATAGACCGGCGCGCCGCCGACCGTCACATAGGTCTCCAGCCGATGGACCGAGCGCGTCAGGTTGACCGGGTTCTCGGTCACCCCGGCGCGCAACGAGCCGCCGGCGCCGCCGACGAAGAGCACGGTGCAGAGCGCCGGCTCGCAATTGTCCTCGATCAGATCGACCGATTTGCGGAGCCGCTCCGGGAACGGCTTCTCGACAGGCTTCAAATTCTCGTCGAGCTCGAAATAGGCGAACTGTTCCCCGGTGGTCGAAACCATCAGCAGCGACAGGCCGGGGCGCGCGCCCTTCTTCGGGTTCCATTCGCCGAGGATCTGCAGCGGATCGGAGATGGTGGTGCCGCCCCAGCCGAGCCCCGCCTCGGAAACCTTGAAGTAGCGGCCGGGGGTCGAGCGCCGGCCAAGAATCTTTATGCCGGTATCCTGCCAGCCGAGCACCTTGCCGGCCTGATGCTCGGAGACGACGCCGGTGATGTGGTCGTCGACCACCACCACCTCGTCGACCAAATCCTTCCATTGCGTGGCGAACATGCCGATGGTGGCCGAGCCGCAGCCGACGCGCATCCGGTGCTCGACCTTGCCGTCGATGATGGGGGCCTTGCCGGCCTGCACGACGACGCCGACGCCGCCATCAATGGTCAATTCCACCGGCTCTTTGTTGCACAGGTTGAGGAGCGCATCGCAGGTGGCGCGGCCCTCCGCCTTGGAGCCGCCGGTCAAATGATGCACGCCGCCGAGCGAAAGCATCTGCGAGCCGTATTCGGCGGTGGAGACATGGCCGATCACCTCGCCTTGCGCGCGCACAGGCGCCGTCTCGTCGCCGAGGTGGCGGTCGGTGTCGATCTTCACCTTGGCGCCGCAATAGGAAAAGATGCCTTCGGTCACCACCGTCACTAGGTCGACGCCTTCCACCTCCTGGCTGACGATGAAGGGGGCGGGCTTGTAGTCGGGATAGGTTGTGCCGGCGCCGATGGCGGTGACGAAGCGGCGACCGCTGTTCACCAGTTCGCCGTTCCAGTTCTCGCCCTCGGCCAGAAAGGGCGTCACGGTGCCGCCCGTCTCTTCCGTATGCTCCAGGATGGTCAGCGGATCGCAGCGCACGACGCGGCCGCCGACATTGCCGTAGCGGTCGCAGGCGCCGGTGCGGCCATCGGCGATGTAGCACATGACCGGACAGGCATCGCAGCGGATCTTCTCGCCGGTCTTTTGCGGGCCGGGATCGTGCGTGTCGAAGCGCTCGGAGAGTTCGTTCATGGGCGCTGCTCTAAGAAACGGGTGCGCCTGCGTTCCTTCACACCCCCCTCTGTCCTGCCGGACATCTCCCCCTCAAGGGGGGAGATCAGCCGGCCGCGCTTTCGCCACCCTTCTGCAACTTCAGGGATTAGCAAAAGCCGTAATGACAGCCGATCTCCCCCCTTGAGGGGGAGATGTCCGGCAGGACAGAGGGGGGTGCCATCAGCAATCATTCGCCCGCCTCCCTGATCGCCTTAAGCACCCGCGACGGCGTCGCCGGCACCTTGCTGATCTTCGCCCCGGACGCATGGCGGATGGCGTTGAGGATCGCCGGCGCGGTCGGAATCAGCACATGCTCGCCAAGCCCTTTCGCTCCGAACGGACCTTCCGGATCCGGCACCTCGACGAGGATCGATTCGATCGGCGGCACGTCGCCGATGGTCGGGATCAGATAATCGTGCAGATTCTCGGTGCGGCCGGGAATATATTCCTCCATCAGGGCCATGCCGATGCCCTGGGCGATGCCGCCCTCGATCTGGCCCTCGACCAGGAGCGGGTTGATGGCGCGGCCGACATCGTGGGCCGCGGTGATCTTGACCAGCTTCACCGTGCCGAGCCGCATGTCGACCTCCAGTTCGGCGATCTGCGCGCCGAAGCCGTAGACGGCGTAGGGCTTGCCCTGGCCCTTGGCGTCGAGCGCGCTCGTCGGCGCGTCGTAGGTCTCGACGGCCCGGAAGACGAGACCGTCGCCATCCGCCTCCATGGCGGAAAGGTCGATGGCCCGGGCGGCGTCGCCTTCGCGCACCGTCAGCGTCGTGCCGTCGAGCGTCAGCGCCGCTTTCTCCGAAACATTGGCGAAGCGCAGGATTTTTTCCCTGAGCGCGCGGCCCGCCTTCTCCGCCGCCTTGCCGGTGATGAAGGTCTGGCGCGAGGCCGATGTCTTGCCGGCGTCCGGCGTGACCGACGTATCGGCGCCGACGAGGCGCAGCTTGCCGAGCGGCAGGCCGAGCGCGTCAGCCGCGATCTGCGCAATGACGGTGTTGGACCCCTGCCCGATATCGACGGCGCCCTGGTGCAGCACCACCTCCCCCTCGGGCGAGATGCCGATCTTGATTGTGGACGGGTTCGGCAATGCCGTGTTGCCGCAGCCATACCAGCACGACGCCACGCCGACGCCGCGCTTGCGCTTTGCATGCGTGGCGTTGAAGACCTCGGCGTCCGCCAGCGCGCGCGCCCAATGCGGGTTGAGCGCCTCCAGGCATTCCACGATGCCGGCCGCTTCCAGCACCTGGCCCGTCGCGGTCACCGAGCCTTTGCGGAAGGCGTTCTTCAGGCGGAAGTCGAGACGGTCCATGCCGAGCTTGCCGGCAAGCTCGTCGTAGAGCGTCTCCTGCATTATCGTCGCCTGCGGCACGCCCAATCCGCGGAAGGCGCCCGCGACCGGACCGTTGGTGTGGACGGCCCTGCCCGTCGCCCGGTAGTTCGGCACTGCATAGGGACCTGAGGCATGGACCGGCACGCGGTTCGCCACCGTCGGCCCCCAGCTCGCATAGGCACCGGTGTTGAAATCGCCCTCGAAGATCATGCCGATCACGCGGCCTTCGGCGTCGGCGCCGATCGTCGCCTTCATCGAGCCAGGATGGCGCTTGGTGGTCGAGGCCATCGACTCCGTGCGCGTGTAGGCGAGGTAGGCCGGGCGTCCGGTCTTCAGCGCCACCAGCCCGATCAGCGGCTGCAGCGATACGTCCAGCTTAGAGCCAAAGCCGCCGCCGGTCGCGGTCGGCACGATCCTCACCTTCTCCGGCGAAAGCCCGAGCACGGCGGCGGTGTCGTCGCGATCCATGTAAGGCGCCTGCGTGCAGGCCTTGATGACGAGCGTATCGCCATCCATGAAGGCGTGGCCGGCCTCCGGCTCGATATAGGCATGCTCGACATAGGAGGTGTCGACCATGCCGGAAACGGTGAAGGCGGCCTCGGCGAGCGCCTTCTCGGGATCGCCGCGCTCGACATAGCCAGTGGTCAGGATGTTGCCCTCGCGGACCGGATGAATGAGCCCCCAGCCGTTCAGCGCCTCCGCCGGATCGAGCGTATGGGGCAGCGCGGACCATTCTATCGGGAAATCGGCGGGATCGAGGTCGGCGATCGCTTCCGCTTCGCCGGCGACGAGCGCCACCGCCTCGCCGCGGAAGCGCGCCTCTTTCTCCGCCAGCGCCGGCTGGTCGGCAAAGGGGGCGATGACGCCGAAGCAGTTGCGGCCGGGGATATCGGCCGCGGTATAGACGGCGACGATGCCGGGGCGGTCCCGTACGAAGCCTTCGAGATCGCCGAAGGCGAAGGCGGCATGCCAGTGCGGCGAGCGGATCACCAGGACCGACAGCGCATCGGCCGGCCGTTCGTCGGCGCCGAAGCGGTCGGTGCCGGAGACTTTCTGGACGCCGTCGAGACGGATGGGCGAGGCGCCGACGGCATGGCCGGCCGCGGGCAGGCGGGGGTCGAGGGCGAAGGTCCCCCGATTCTCAGGCAGTCGTTCCTTCGCACCCCCCTCTGTCCTGCCGGACATCTCCCCCTCAAGGGGGGAGATTACCCCTTCGTCAACGCCGCCTCCAACCCGCAACGCCGGTGACTGGCAGCGACTGGGATGGTAGCCGATCTCCCCCCTTGAGGGGGAGATGTCCGGCAGGACAGAGGGGGGTGAATTGTTGGGGTTTTCCCATGCCGGCGCGGCTTGGCACGCCACCGCTAGCACCGCCTGGACGATCTTGCGATAGCCGGTGCAGCGGCAGAGCACGCCGCCGAGCGCATCCATCACCTCGGCCTCATCGGGCCGAGGATTCCGCTCCAGAAGCGCCGTCGCGGCGAGGAGGAAACCCGGCGTGCAGATGCCGCATTGCGCCGCGCCGTGTTCGAGGAAAGAGGCCTGCAGCGCCGAAAGCCGGCCATTGGCCAACCCTTCCACCGTGCGCACGCGCGCGCCGGACACACCCTCAGCCGGCATCAGGCAGGCGCAGACGGGTTCGCCGTCGACGATGACGGTGCAGGCGCCGCAATCGCCGGCGTCGCAACCGACCTTGGTGCCGGTCAGCCTGAGTTCGTCGCGCAAAACGGAGGAGAGCCGCGCCACGGGCGAGGCGCTGACGGTCACCGGCCGGCCGTTGACCTCGAAGCTGATCTCGGCGCGGTCGAGGCTCATGCGGCGAGTTCCCTTTCCGGCGCGCCGGCGGCGGCAAGAAGCGCGCGGGCGACGATCTCGCGCGTGGCCTCGGCACGGTATTCGCGCGAGCCGCGCACATCGTCGATCGGGGTCAGCGCGGCGAGGTGATCCGCCGCGACCGCGGCGGCGAGGGAAGCATCGGCCGGGCGGCCGATGAGCCCGCCTTCGAGCGCCGGCAGGCGCTGGGCGACGGCTGAACAGGAACCCACTGCAACCGCAGCCTCCTCGACATATCCATCCACCCCGACGACCAGCCGCGCCGCGGCCATGGCGATCGAGATCACCAGGTAACGCCGCGCGCCGAGCTTGACGAAGGAGGAGGCGCCGCGCGCCGCGGATTTCGGAATGCGGATCGCAGTCACCATTTCGCCGGGCCCGATAGAGGTGCGGCGATTTCCAAGGATGAAGTCGGCGAGCGGCAGGCGGCGGGTCGCGCCCGCCGAGCGCAGCTCGATCTCGGCATCGAGCGCCATCAGCGCCGGCACGCCGTCGGCGGCGGGCGAGGCATTGCAGAGGTTGCCGGCAACGGTGCCGACGTTCTGGATCTGCACCGAGCCGACCTCGCGCGCGGCCCCCTTCAGCGCATCGAAAGCCGGCGGCAGATCGGCGCGAACGATCGCCGTCCAGGTGGTGCGCGCGCCGATCACGATATGGGTGTCGTCCTCGCAAATGCCTCGCAGCTCGGCGAGCGCGTTGATGTCGAGGACGTTTTCCCTGAGCGGCTTGGCGCCAAGGGCGGGATAGAAATCCGTGCCGCCCGCCAGGATGCGCCAGGGACTTTCGGCGAGCAGCGCCAGCGCCTCCTCGAGCGTGTGCGGTTTCGCGTAGCGGACCATCCGTTCCCCATGCCGCCTGAGGCGGCAAATTCATTCGTATGCAAATGATATCAGCGCCGCGCCACTTGTCAAAGAGGCGTTTTCCGGTTCACCTTGGCGGCGTTGCGACCGGATGGAGGAACGCCGCATGGCCGAGGCCCTGATCGTCATCGACGTGCAGAACGATTTCTGCCCGGGCGGCGCGCTGGCGGTCAGCGGCGGCGATGAGATCGTGCCGCGCGTCAACGCCATGATCCGGCACTTCGAGCATGTGGTCCTCACGCAGGACTGGCACCCGGCCGGCCATTCGAGCTTCGCCTCGCAGCATCCCGGAAAACAGTCCTTCGAAACCGTTGCCATGCCCTATGGCGAGCAGACGCTGTGGCCGGACCACTGCGTGCAGGGGAGCGCGGGCGCGGAGTTTCATCCGGGGCTCGAATGGACGAAGGCGGAGCTCGTCGTGCGCAAGGGCTTCCGCAAGGCGATCGATTCCTATTCGGCCTTCTTCGAGAACGATCATCAGACGCCGACCGGCCTGGCTGGATATCTGAGGGAGCGCGGCATAGGCGAGGTGACCTTCGCCGGGCTGGCGACCGATTTCTGCGTCGCCTATTCGGCGCTCGACGCGGCGCGCTCGGGCTTCAAGGCGACCGTGGCGATGGACGCCTGCCGCGCCATCGACCTTGGCGGCTCGCTGGCGGCGATGACGGAGAAGATGAAGGCGGCGGGGGTGGAGCTGCGCTGAGCCGCGTTGCCTCTACGGCAGATAATCGCCCCCTCATCCGGCCGCTTCGCGGCCACCTTCTCCCCGTTGGGGAGAAGAGGAGCGCGCCGCCGCTGGCCACCTCCTCTCCCCAACGGGGAGAGGTCGCCCGAGCGAAGCCGAGGGCGGGTGAGGGGGAATAGAAGCCACACTCATCCTCGATGGAACTCACTCACCCCACCCCCACATAGTGCCGGACCATCGCCGGATCGTCGCGCAATTCCGCCACGCCGACCGTCCTGACGCTGCGGCCGTTCTCGATGAAGGCGACGCGGTCGGCGACCGGCAGCACGGCATCGACGCGCTGCTCGACCAGCAGAGTGGATACGCCGCGTTCCCTCAGCGCCGCGACCGTCTCGCGGATTTTCGCGATCGCCGAGGGCATCAGACCCTCGGTCGGCTCGTCAAGAAGCAGCACCTTCGGCTCGGTCGCCAGCGCGCGAGCCATGGCCAGCATCTGCTGTTCGCCGCCCGAAAGCGTGCCGGAGCGCTGGCCGAGCCGCTCGCGCAGCACCGGGAAGAGCTCGAGCACGGCCTCGCGCGTCTCGCCTCCCTTCGCCCTGGTCATCAGCCCGATCTCGATGTTCTCCGCGACCGTCAGTTCGGCGAAGAGCCGTCTGCCCTGCGGTACATAGGCCACGCCATGACGCGGCACCTCATGCGCCGGCAGCCTGGTCAGCTCCATGCCGTCGAGCCTGATCGAACCGGAGGTGGCGCGCACCAGCCCCATGATCGTCTTCAGAAGCGTCGTCTTGCCGGCGCCGTTGCGGCCGAGCAGGCAGAGCACCTCGCCCCGGTTGAGTTCCAACGATACGTCGCGCAGCACCTGCACGCTGCCGTAGGAGGCGCCGAGCTTTTCCACTTTCAGAAGCTCAGCCATCGGCGCCCGCTCCGAGATAGGCGTCCTGCACGGCCCGGTCGTCGCGGATTTCGTCCGGCGTGCCCTCGGCGAGGATGCGGCCGCGATCGAAAACCGTGATCCGGTGCGCGAGCTGCATGACGAGCGGCATGTTGTGCTCGATCAGGAGCACGGTTGCGTCTTCCGCGATCCGGCGCACCAACCCGACAAAGCCCTCGATCTCGCCGTCGGAGAGGCCCTGGGTCGGCTCGTCCAGGATGAGAAGGCGCGGCTTCAGCGCCAGCCCCATCGCAACTTCGAGCAGCCGCTGGTGCCCGTAGGCGAGATTGCCGGAAATATCCCGCGCCCGGTCGGCAAGGCCGGTGCGTTCCAGCGCCTCCATCGCTCCCCGCCTCAGATTTGCGGCGCCAAGGCTGCCTTCGTGCAGCAGCGCGCGCTGCACCGAGAGCGCCACATTGTCGAAGACGGTCAGCCTCGGGAAGATCGACGTGATCTGGAATGTATAGGCGATGCCCCTGCGGACGCGCCGGTGGGCGGGCAGCGCGGTGATGTCCTCGCCTTCGAAGACAACGCTCCCCGAACTCGGCGCAATTCGGCCGGAGAGGAGGCTGACGAAGGTCGTCTTGCCGGCGCCGTTAGGGCCGATGACGGCACGGATCTCGCCGGCCGAAAGCGCGAAGTCGACGCGGTCGACGGCCTTCAGCCCGCCGAAGGAGCGGCTCAAACCGCGCGTCTCGAGAAGCGTCACGGTAGCCATGGCAGCCATTTTTCCCGCGCCGTCCCGAGCACGCCCTTGGGGAAATAGAGGACGAGCAGGATCAGCGCTACGCCGACGAAGAGCAGATAGGCGGTGGTGTAGTTCGAGGTGATGTCGACGACGTAGTACATGAAGAGCGTGCCGACGAGCGGCCCAAGCACGGTCGCGGCGCCGCCCAGAAGCACCCACAGAAGCGGCAGGATCGAGTACTGGATGGTGGCAAAGGTGGCGCCGACATAGCCGAACAGGATGGCGTAGGTGGCGCCGGCGGCCGCGCAGAGCGCTCCGGAGAGCACAACGGCCGCCAGCTTGGCGGCGAAGACGTCGTAGCCGAGCATGCGGACGCGCTCCTCGTTCTCGCGGATCGCGACGAGCACGCGGCCGCGCGGCGAGCGCACGACGTAAAGCATGACGGCAAGGGCGGCGGCGAACAGGACAAGCGCCGCGAAATAGCGCGTTGCCGGATCGGTCATGTCGAGCGGACCGAGCTGGCGCGCCGTGCGGCTCAGCGAAAAGCCCTGGTCGCCGCCCGTATATTCATTGAAATAGAGGGCGGTGAGGTAGAGCACCTGCGCGAACATCAGCGTCACGATCATGAAGGCGACCCCAGTGGTCCGCAGAGCCAGCAGCCCGATGACGAGCGCCAGCACCGCGCCGCAAAGGATGCCGACGGCGAGCCCCGCCGCCGCGTTCCAGCCGAAGATGGACATGGTCATTCCGGCTCCGTAAAGACCACCGGAAAAGAACATGGCGTGACCGAGGCTAAGCAGGCCCGTATAGCCGAAGAGCAGGCCATAACCCATGGCGAAGACCGCCAGAACCATGACGCGCGAGAAAACGGCGCGGTGATAGTCGGGCAGGACATACCACAGGCCGGCCAGCACGATGACGACCGCGACGTGGAGCAGGATGGCCGGCGTCTGCCGGTCGGTTCCGCCCATCGGCGCCCTCATCGCGTTGCCGTCCCGAACAGGCCTTGCGGGCGGAAAACCAGCACCAGCGCCACGAAGAGCGTCGCCAGCATCTTGGCGAGCGTCGGCGAGAAGAAGACGGCGATGATCCCGTCGGTCAAGCCGATCAGCACCGCCGCCACGACGGTGCCGCGCAACGAACCCAGGCCGCCGATGATGACGACGATGAAGGAAAGCAGCAGCGGGTCCGTGCCCATGAGGTAATGCGCCTGCTGGATGGGCACGATCAGCACGGCGGCGAGCGCGGCAAGCATCGCCCCCAGCGCGAAGACGCCTCCATAGACCCGGCCGACAGGAATGCCGAAGGCTTGCGCCGTCTCGCGGTCGTACTGGGTGGCGCGCATGACCAGCCCGATCCGCGTGCGGGTCAGCACGAACCACGTCGCCAGCAGGACGAGCACCGAGGCGGCAATGACGGCGAGCTTGTAGCCGGAATAGCCGAACCAGGGCAGCGTCACGCGGAAATCGAAGGGCGCCGGGACGGCACGCGCCTCCGGTCCGTAGAACATCAGGGCCAGCTGCTCGAATATGTAGAGCATGCCGATGGTGGCGACGATCGTCGCCTCGGGATCGTATTCCAGCCGCCGGAGCACCAGCCGTTCGGAGAGGAATGCTATCGCCCCGACGACGAGCGGGGCCAGCACCAGGGCCAGGAGGAAGCCGAGCGCCGGGCTGCCTGCGATCAGGCTGGAGAACCACCACGCGAATACCGCGCCAAGCATGAAGAATTCGCCATGGGCGACGTTGACGATGCGCATGACGCCGAAGACCAGCGACAGGCCGAGCGCCGTCAGCGCCAGGACGGCGGAACTGACGAGGCCTTCAAGAACGGCGAGGAGGAGATGAGGTCCGAAGGCCATTCAGACCTCGCCCTCATGCTTGGCCGATGGCCGCTGGCGCGAGGTGTGAACGACCGCCATGATCGAAACGGTTTCTCCCCGGATCCGATACACCATCCGGTAGTTGGGATGAACGATAAACTCGCGGGTGTCAGGCAGGATGCCGGGCTTGCCCGCGTAGGGTTGGTCTACGAGCAGCTTGGCCACTGCGCGAAAACGGGCGTTCATCCGTTGCGCGGCTTTCGGATTGTCCGCCCAGATGTATTCGATGATGCCTTTCAGGTCATGCTTCGCTCCGGCCGTCCACTGCAGCTTCACTCAGCGGCCTCCCGGCCCTTCCGCTCCAACTCAGCGATGAACTGGTCCATCTCGGTTTGGACCTCTTCATTCGAGAAGACCCGGCCGGCCGCAATGTCGGCTCGTGACCTTTCGACCTTGCGCCGCAGGAATTCAACGTAATCGCGGTCCTGCTGGACATAGTCGCGCATGAATTCGCGCACGATCTGAGAGGCCGGCCGGTCCGCGGACTTGGCCGCCGCCATGAAGGCGTCGCGCAGCTCGTGATCCAGCTTCATCGTGAACACAGCTTCTTTTGCCATCGCAATGCCTCCTGAACAGGTAATGAAATCGTATATACGATCTCATTACCTCCAAACAAGCGACAGCTACAGCTTCTCGGTCGTGTAGTCGCCTTCCGGCTCGTAGAGGCCGTCGTCGATCGAGGTGCGGTGCACCACCGTCAGCTTCTTGTTTTCGAATTTCGAGATATTCTGGTGGCCGAAGCATTGATGCAGCTTGCCGTTGAAGGTCTTGTCGCCCTGCGGATGCTCCTTGCCTTCCGCAAAGGCCGTCATCGCCTCGGTGGCCTCGATCAGCTTCTTCTTGTCGTCCGGTCCCTGATAGCCGGCATCCTCCATCGCCTTCTTGATGACGTAGAGCGTCTCCCAGCAGCCGAACATGTGGGCGGCCGTCGAGACGTCCTTCGGGTCGCCCTTGGCGGCGCCGTTATCGTCGATGCCGACATGGTCGCGGTAGAATTTCTGGGCGTCGCCCGCATCGGCCTGCAGGTAGCGCGGCGAACCCTCCCAGAAATGGCTGCCGTTCAGGAATTCGAGCCCCGGCGTCGCCATGTCGACCGCCTCGAGCGAATCGATGAAGCCGAAAAGCTGCGGGCCCTTGGAGCCGTAGAACTCGCCCATCTCCTTGACGAAGGTGAGTACGGCCGGGCCGACCATGACATGGTAGATCACGTCGGTGTCGGTCGGGATCTGCGGGAAGTAACGGGTGAAGGATTTTTCGGTCGGCGGGATGGCGATCTGCGCCACCACCTTGCCGCCGGCCTTCTCGATCGCCGGCGGCAGGTTGTCGCGATGATCGTAACCGAAGGCGTAATCGGGAAAAATCTGCGTCACCTTCTTGCCGAGGCTGCCGACGATAAAGGGCGCCATCGCCATCACCTGCGACTTCACGTCGGTGATGCCGGGCTGGAAGACGTAGCGGTTGAGCTTGCCCGAGGCGACGTGATGGCCCTCGCTCACCACGTAATAAGGCATCCTGAGATCGCCGGCCGTCGGCGCGTTGGCGATGACGACATTGGAGAAGAGCGTGCCGAAGACGACGTCGACCTTGTGCTCGGAGGCGAATTTCTCCATCACCTCGGTGCCGCGCTTGGCGTCGGTGCCGTCATCCTCGACGATGAGCTGGATTGGGCGGCCGTTGATGCCGCCGGCGTCGTTGATCAGCTTGACGGCGGCGTTCGTGGTGCGCTCGTACCAGCGGCCATAGGCGGCGCCGATGCCGGTGCGGTGGCATTCGAAGCCGATCTTGATCGGCGCGGACGAAGCGGCCTGCGCATAGCGCACGAAGCCCGGCGCCGTGCCGAGCGCCGCGGCCGCGCCGATGCCCTTCAGCGCCGTGCGGCGCGTCAGTTTCCGCGTCAGGATAAGGCTGGATTTCGTGCTTCCGTCGGTCATGGCGGTTCCCCTTTTTGTTCGATCCGACCGCATTTTCAGCGTTTCGTCCGCTGTTCCGTACGGACGAAAAATCGCTTGTGTACAAACTAAATCATCAAACAATCCGGCTGGCAATAGAGTGGCGTAAATCCCGCAAATCGGTGAGTTCAGACCAACAGGCGCCGGTCGGCGAAGCGAGCAGCCAGAGCCCGAAAACGGTGTAGAAGACCATCAGCAGGGCGAGCGGAATCTGGCTGAGCAAGGCCTTTCGCGCCGAGTCGTGCAGGCGCGATGCGATGAGATGCGCAACCAGCACCGCCAGCACGTGGCCGGCGATGATGACCGCCGCCTGCGCGTTCCAGATCGCCCAGGCCGAATCGTAGCCTGCCGTGATGCCGGCACGCACATGCATGCCCGCCGTGCCGAACAGGTCCCAGCCCTTCGCCAGCGGGTCGGATATGGCAGCCAGCGCATATTGCGAATTGACGAGGATCTCGGTGAGGTTGTGGGCGATGTGATAGGCAAGCGAGATCGGGATGATGGACCAGGCGAGCGATCCCGCAGCGTAGCGGAAGGGAACGGCGTCGCCGGAGAAGCGCTGGCCGAGCCACACGGCCGCGAGGAAGGCGCCGATCAGCGCGGCCGCCATGCCGACGAGACCGGCCGTGTTGACGCCGACGACCGCCGAGCGGCCGGGGAATTCGAGCGGATTGACGCCGACCCAGCCGAGCCAGGCGAAGGTGCGCGACAGACCGTCGAAGGAAACCGAACTCAGCGCCAGCAGAAGAAAAACGATACCGCTCGGCGGCAGCGTTTTCGCAGAGGTCAGCCGCGCGCCGGGAAGGGCGAGGCCGATCGGCCGGTCGCCCCCGGGCTTCCGCCCGGACAATACAGCCAGGCGCGAGATCATGAGGAAGAAGGCGGAAAGGCATTCGCCCTGCCGCGTCCAGGCCCCGTAGCCGAAGACGAGCATCGCCAACAGGCTGAAGGCATAATAGAGAAGGAGCACCGTGGCCAGCCGGTCCGGGTCCTCCGGCGCCGGATAGACCAGCTCAAGCCAGGCGAAGGCGAGAAAGAGGATCGCGGCCGGCCAGTAGCCGAGGCCGTTCGGCAGGTCACGATCGGCGTACGCCCGGCCGGCACGGCCAATCGCCGCCGAGGCGAGCCGCCACGGTCCGTACCACGGGTTGATCCAGAACCAGACGTCTCCCACCAGCCCTTCGACGATCGCCAGCGCGCCCCAGAGAAGGGTCCAGAAGACGAGCGGCAGAGGGTTGGAAAGCGGATCGCGGCTGCCCCAGTAGCCGGCGAGGACGAGCGCCAAAAAGACGGCAAAGGAAATCCAGGACAGAAGCAGCCGCCATTCGATCGGCGCCGAAAAGAGCGTCCGGCGCCATGCCGCCAGCTTTGCGAGCGGCCCGGCGGGCGCGGCGGCGAGGATCGCGAAGCTCAGCGCCACGGCAAACGCCCCGCCGGCGAGATAGTAGCCCGTCGGCAACAGAAGGACGAAGCCGCTGTCGCCGGCATGGGCGAAGGTGGGGGCGGCCTGAAGCAGCGCTACGCTGCCGAGCGCGACCGTTCCGCCGATGACCCTACCCTGCCGCATCAACCGCCCCGAATTAGCTTCGGCCGCATTACGCCGGGCGGGGCCCCCGGCGTCAATCGGCGGCGACTTCCACCCACGGCTCGGAACTCAGGTCAACAAGACTGTTATCCCCCCTCCGTCTCGGGCTTCGCCCGAGCCACCTCCCCCCGCTCCGCGGGTGGCGGATGGGGCCGAGCTGGTGGCCAGGGCCTATCCTCTCCCTCACGAAGTGGGGGAGAGGTGTCGAGGCGAAGCCGAGACGGAGAGGGGGTAGAAAAACAAAAAATTAACCCGAGTTCAGAGCCGTGGGATTCCACCATGCCGCATGGACGTATCGGCCTCAGCGCCCTAAAACGCCATCAGAGGAAGGGGTCCATGAGGTTCGGCTTGCCTGCCCGGCAGATATTGGTGCGCCTCGTCTGCGCGCTGTCGCTGGCGCTCCTGGCGTTCGGCCATCAGCCGCTTGCCCTGCCGCGTGCCGGCACCCTCGCGGTGGCCGCCCATGCCTTCCCCGACGGCTCGCGGCCTGTCATCTGCCTGACCGACGCGGCCGGCAAGGGCGACCGGCAGCAGGCGCACCGGCACGGATGCGATGCGTGCCGGATCTCGTCCGCTTTCTTCCTGCCATTGCCGGACTGCGCCGTTCCGGCTGTTCATGTCGCGGCGGAGAGCCCGCTTCCGCTCCCCTCGGCTCCACGCGTCGTCCGCGCGACCTATCCGCCATCGGCCCCGCCGCAAGCGCCGCCTCTTTCGGCATGATCGTCCGGCGGGAACCTGATCCCGCCATCCTCCATCCAACCATTCGTTCCGGACGGCGCAGCCCGCCGTCCATCGATCGCAGGCAGCACGCGTTGGAGACGCGCGTCTTCCGCCTGCAAGGAGACAAGATGCTGAAATCCATTCTTTTCGCCGCGGCCGGCACGCTCTTTGCCGGCACGGCCTTCGCCCATGTCACGCTCGAGCAGGGCGAAGCCAGGGTAGGCGCCGGCTACAAGGCGGTGTTCCGCGTGCCGCATGGCTGCGAGGGCGCGGCTACCGTCAAGCTGCGCGTCCAGATCCCCGAAGGCTATGTCGGCGTGAAGCCGATGCCGAAGCCCGGCTGGACCCTCGACATCGTCAAGGGCAAGTACGACAAGGCCTACAAATTCTACGGCCATTCGATCAGCGAGGGCGTCAAGGAGATCGATTGGAGCGGCAGGCTGCCGGACGATTACTATGACGAGTTCGTCATGAGCGGCTATCTCGCCGACACGCTGCCGGTGGGCGAGTTGCTCTATTTCCCGGTGGTGCAGGAATGCGAAAAGGGCGTGACGCGCTGGATCGACAAGCCGGCGAAGGGCGCCGATCCGGATTCGGTCGAGCATCCGGCGCCGGGCGTGAAGCTGCTGGCGAAGTAGGGACCGAGCCGGAGGCCGTGACCAGCGCAGCCAATATCGCCCTCATCCCCGGGCTTGTCCCGAGGATCTGCCGTGGCTGCCGGTTACTGCCGTGGAAGTCGACCGCTTGTTCTACCGGAGCGGCCGTAGTTGCGCCAACCAAAGCAGATCCTCGGGACAAGCCCGAGGATGCCGGCGATATACCTATTTCGGCTTCCCGAACTCCCGATGGTGCAAGCGGTTACCCTGCCCACCAGGACAGGACGATCGCGTATGAAATTTGCGCGGCCTCTTACCCCCACCCCTGTCCCCTCCCCACAAGGGGGCCAATGGGGGGAAGGGAGACGCAGTCGCCGATTTTTGAGCTGAAATGGTTGAAATTTGCGTCAATTGGCGCCGAAGAAAAGTCCCCCTCCCCCTTGTGGGGAGGGGTTAGGGGTGGGGGTATCGGCTCCGCCGCCTGCGCAAGGATGGCCGAAATCTGGCGCGTCGCAATTGTCCTTGTCGGTGCGTTCCTGCTGGGCCTTTACCTCACCGCCTCCGCGCTTGCCCATGCCGCCCTGGTCGTCTCCGACCCGGCCGACGGGGCTGTGCTGGCGAAGGCGCCGGCGGAACTGTCGCTCACCTTCGACGAACCGGTGTCGCCGCTGCTCCTCAAGCTGGTCGAGCCGGACGGCGGCGAGGCGCCGCTCGGCAAGCCGAGGCTCGACGGCGACCGGCTTCTTGTCAACGCGCCGCCGCGGCTGGGGACGGGAAGCTATGTCCTTTCCTGGCGCGTCATCTCGGAAGACG
>JBQCFH010000131.1:0-2162 GCA_051959385.1 Rhizobiaceae bacterium
CGTCTCCCCCTCGGGAAACAGCACGCAGGCGTGAGTGCGGGAAAGATTGCTGTTGCCGGCGGGGATAACCACCCGCCTCTTCGCCGGGCCGGGCGCGGCGAAGAGCCTGGAATCCAGAAGCTGCTCTATAGTGCCCGTGCCGTCATGCGGCCCTGCGAAATTGCCGTAGCTGAAGTTGAACACCACCGGCGGCGTCTTCCCGGTGCCGACGATCTCGAAGCGGGCCGCCCGCGTCAGGATATAGTCGATCGCCAGCCCGAGCGACGGCGCCAGGCTGCCGCCGGTGACGTCCCTCGTCACCTCCGTCGGCAGTTGCACGCAGATGATCGGCCGCAGATGCTCATCGTGCCCCGGCGGGTAGCCGGCCGCGAGCCCCATCACATGCGTTCCGTGCGAACCGCGCAGCGCCGCCGGCCGGAACTTTCCGAAGCCGAAGTCGATCAGTCCGGCGTCATGGTAGAAGGCCTCCTCGTCGAGCAGCCCGGCCACCGTATGCCGGTCGAGCAGGCGTTCGAGCGTGTTGCGATCAAGCTCGCGGCCTAGACTCATGCTGCCGTCCGGTCGGCCGCCCATGATCCACGCATACTCGACCCTGCTGACTTTCGGACCCCGGCGGAACAGTTCGTGCGCGAAGGCGATGCCGTCGTCGATGACCGCCATAATGACGGACCCTTCCGGCAAAGGGACTCGCTCTTCCGGTTCGCTTTCCGGAGGAACCTCGAAATCGAGTTGCTCGTCCGGCACGATGGACCCGAGCATCAGCCGCCGGATCCCGAACTCGTTGGCTCGATACGGATCGATCCTGCCCGCCTCGTTCACGAATTCCCGCCTGGCGTAGAGCGCGAAGCGCCGAGGTTCTTCTATCCGCATGGTACGGGCTTGCGCACCATAGAGGCTCGGGATGCGCACCACGTGCGCCATGGTGCGAGAGCCAAAACTTCGCATCGCGCCGAACATCTCGTCGAGGCTGCCGCTATCGACTTCGACATCGACAAGCCACCAGGCATCGTCGGCGGCTTCCGGATCAAGAAAGCCGCTCATGAAATTCAGCCGGAAATCGATCCGTGGATCGAGAACGGGTGTTGAGGCGGGTTCCTCGGTTACTGCCATCGGCTACTCCTGTCGCGGCTCGGGCGGCTTTGCGCTCAACTGGCCGGCCACTCGGCCTTGGCCTTGTCCCAGAGCCAGTTCAGCGGCTTGGAGGCAACCCGGTCTGCCTCGAGGACGATCGTTTCGCATTTGGCCCAGTCATGCTTTTTCTGCTGCTCGTGTTCGACGTCGTAGAGTTCCCGCCAGTGGAAATCATCGCCGGCCGGATAGGCCGCGCCCTTGAACGTCCAGGCCTCGAAGCGGTCATAGTCCTTGCAGCGCGCGACCAGATATTGTCCGAGCGTAAGGCCGAGGATCGCGCCTGCGACGCTGTCCACCGGGAAGTGCAGTCCGGCCACAGTTCGGTTGATCGCGATCCGCGCCGCCTGGCGCATCAGCATCGTGCCCCATGGCAGATCGCTGTAGGGCGCTGTTCCAGCATCCCGCAGCAACCGCCACAAAACCCGGGCCATGGCGAAGGATTCGGTCGAATGGCCGCTCGGCAGCGAGCCGTGCGTCGGCGTCCAGATCATGGGCTGTATCTGCGGCGAGTATTCGAAGGGGCGCTTGCAGGCCAGCGAATACTTGATCCGCATCTCGACCAGATTGGCGAGCGCCTGCGCCACCGAAAGAAGCTCGATGGTGAACGGCGTGCGTGAGGGATTGATATAGGCGATCGAGCGCAGGAACTCCGTCGGCGTAACGAGTTGTGCGAGGATTTCCGTTGCGCGGTCCTGCCGCAGATCCGCATAGGCGGCGACCAGGTTGAGCTGCTCCGTGAATGCTGCATCGGGCGGCCGATGGATGCTGGCGAGATGCTTGTATTTCGCCGCCGGCGAAGCCGCGGACCCGTGCGGTACGCCGTCGAGATGCCACACGATTGCCGCGGGATGACCGTGTCCGTCTTTCGCGGTGGAGAATCCGATACGGCAGCTCAGTTCGAAGGCGAAGATGCTTGCCCGAACGATCGGCGCCAGCCTTCCGAGATAGGCGGTATCCTCCGACGCATTTTGCGGGACTGTGCCGGGCGTCACGTCCGTCCACGTCCCGGCAATGCCGTCCCGATTGGTGAT
>JBQCFH010000132.1:0-9349 GCA_051959385.1 Rhizobiaceae bacterium
AATCGGTCGATCTGATCGAGGACAATTGCGAGCCGGCGCTCTGCACCGTGCTCTTCGTCGGCGGCGCCGGCGGTTCGTTGCGCGCCGGGGTGACCGAGAACCCGGTCAACCTGACGCGCTCGGTCCATCGGCTGGAGACCTATGTGACGGTCGGCGGTGCGCCGGTCTATGTCTGGCCGGGCGGCGGCATCATGCTGATGGTCGATGTCATGCGTACGCCGGCCAATTCCTTCGGCTATGTGCCGACGCCGGCGCTGGTCGCGCCGATCGAGTTCACGCTCCGCCGCGACGATTACGAGCGGCTCGGCGGCTACGTTTCGGAAATCCGGACGGTCGAGGATGTGATCGCGCGCGGCGGCGAGTATCTTAACCCGCGCCGGGGGGCCGGCGCCTCGGCCGCCAATCCGTGGCCGCCGCTGCAATATCTGCGCCACGCGCCGGGCCGGCCGCGATGAACGGGCCGCAAATCGTCTGGCTGCCGGACCGACGCCGGCTGCACATGAACCACGGACCGATCGACCTGATCGTCGAAGCCTTCGGCGCGCCGGCGGAGGTCGAGAAGGCCTATCGACAGGCCGCCACGCGCTTCCGGACGATCCTCGGCGAGCTGGTGGAGGAGCTTGCCGAATTGCGCCGGCCGTCATCCCTGCAGCCGCGGTGCTTTGCCGGCGCGACGGCGCGCAGGATGGAAGCGGCGGCCTCGCGCTTCGCTACAACCTTCGTCACGCCGATGGCGGCGGTGGCCGGCTCCGTCGCCGACGAGATGCTGGCGGCGATGCTCGCCGAGCGCGCGCTCGACCGCGCCTATGTCAACGATGGCGGCGACATCGCCATCCATCTTGCGGAAGGGCAGGAGATGAAGGCTGCGATCGCCGGCACCGGGCATGGGCTTTCGGACCGGGTGGTGATCCGCGCGACGGATAAGGTGCGCGGCATCGCGACCAGCGGCTGGCGCGGCCGCAGCTTTTCGCTCGGCATCGCCGATGCGGCGACGGTGCTGGCCAAGGATGCCGCGACCGCCGACGCCGCCGCGACGCTGATCGCCAATGCCGTCGACCTGCCCGGCCATCCCGCCATCCGCCGCGAGCGCGCTTGCGACATCCAGCCGGACACCGACCTCGGCGACAGGTTGGTGACGACCGGCGTCGGGCCGTTGAGCCCCGATGAAATCGCGCGGGCGCTCGGCCGCGGACTGGCCGCCGCGGAAGACTATCGCCGGCGCGGGCTGATCGAGGCGGCGGCGCTGTTTCTGGGCGGGCAAACGCGCGATTGCGGGAATGCCTTGCCTGAAAAGCTGGCGCCCCTTCGCACCCCCCTCTGTCCTGGCGGACATCTCCCCCTCAAGGGGGGAGATCGGCTTTCACCTGGGCAGTCGCCAATCTCAAAAGCTGCAGAAATAGATGACGGACATTGCGGCCGGCTGATCTCCCCCCTGGAGGGGGAGATGTCCGGCAGGACAGAGGGGGGTGCGAAGTGGCGCCGCCCCGACAATTCTTACTCGGAGCCGCACCATGCCTGAATTCCCCATCCGCAAGATCGCCGTGCTGACGGAGGAGATCCTGCACGAGGGCGGGCCGGCTCCGGCCAATCCGCGCCGCCGCGCCGCCGCGCTGGCGCTGGTGAAGAACCCTTATGCCGGCCGCTACGTCGCGGAACTGCAGCCCGGCATGGAGGATCTGAAGCCGCTTGGCTTGATGCTGACCGACAGGCTGATCGCGGCGCTCGGCGGCGACATCGCTGCCATCGACGGCTACGGCAAGGGCGCCATCGTCGGCACGGAAGGCGAGATCGAGCACGGCGCGCTGTGGCACGTGCCGGGCGGCTATGCCATGCGCGAGCGGCTCGGCAACGCCAGGGCCATCGTCCCCTCGGCGATGAAGGTCGGCGCCTTCGGCGCGTCACTCGACGTGCCGCTCGGCCACACCAACGCGGCCTATGTGCGCAGCCATTTCGACGCCATCACCGTGTCGATCCCGGACGGACCGCGCGCCGACGAGATCCTGTTCTGCCTGGCCATGGCCTGCGGCCCCCGCGTCCACAACCGCATGGGCGGGCTGGCCGCCGCCGACGTCAAGGGCGAGGACGGTCTGCGATGAGCGCTGAGAAGGGCCGGCTGAAGCTGGTCGAGCCACTGGCCGACGATGGCTACCATCTCCAGGACCAGGTCGGCTTCATCCTGCGCAAGGCGAGCCAGCGCCACATCGCCATCTTCGCCAGGCACATCGGCGATTTGACGCCGCCGCAATTCGCCGCGCTCGCCAAGCTCGCAGAGATCGGCGAGGCCTCGCAGAACCAGCTCGGCGCGCTGGTGGCGATGGACGCCGCGACGATCAAGGGCGTCATCGACCGGCTGAAGGCGCGCGGGCTGGTCGTGCTTTCCGAGCACAAGGAGGACCGACGCCGCCTGGTCGTCAGCCTCTCCGGCGAGGGAAGAAGGCTGATCGAGAAGCTGTTGCCGCTCGCCGAGCACATCACGGCCGAGACGCTCGCGCCGCTCAACGCGCGCGAGACGGCGACCTTCCTGAAACTGCTGGCGAAGCTGGCTTAGCGGCTCGGTCCTATGCGGCGGTTGGAAGGGGCTTCGCCCGTTCTATCCGCTCCCGCTCCCGCGGCGAGTGCATCGCCTCCCAGAGATCGGTGCGGCGCTGGACGTTCAGCCAGAACTCCGGGCTATTGCCGAATACACGCGCCAGGATAAGAGCCGTCGCCGCCGTCACGTTGCGCCTGTTGTTGCAGAGTTCATTCACGTGCTTGCGCTGGACGCCCATCGCCTCGGCAAGCGCGGCCTGCGTCAGTCCCAGCGGCCGCATGAACTCCTCCGTCAGGATCTCGCCGACGCTTGCCGGTTTGCGCTTGGTGGTAAGCATGCTTCACCTCACCTGGGTCACGAGGAAAGGCGATCACTCGGCTTCGTTATGGCCTGGGCATCGGCTACGTTTTCCCGGACGGCCACCCCGAACATCTCCTCCGCCTGCTCAGGCGTGTAGTAGCCCATCCGCACATCCGCCAGCACCGCCTCGGGATCGCGCTCCTTGGGATCGCCGTAGCCGCCGCCCCCTGGCGTGCCGACGCGCACGCGGTCGCCGGCTTTCAGCGGGATGTCCTGCTCCGTGGAGAGATGCGGCGGCACATGCGCCTCGCCGTTGCGGAAGACCGTAACGGAATTGACGCCGCCATCCCGCCCGCCGAGTACGCCCTGCGGGCCGAAGCGGCCGTGGTCCATGACGAAGGACGCGCGCGCCTCGCCGCGCAGGAGTTCCACGTCATAGAGGAGGCCGAAGCCGCCGCGATGCTTGCCCGCTCCGCCGGAGCCCTCGCGCAACGCGTATTCCCGGTAGAGCACCGGGAAAGCCTGCTCCATCACCTCGACCGGCGGCGATTTGGAAATGCCGATGGTCGAGCAGCCGTTGGAGAGCCCGTCATGGTCGGCGTTGCCGCCATAGCCGCCGCCGGAGATCTGGTACATGACGTAATCGCGGCCGCGCGCCGGGTCGCTGCCGCCGAGCGCGAAATTGCCGCTGGAGCCGGCCGGCGCGGCAGTCACCTTTTCCGGCAGCGCCTGCACCATCGCGGCGAACACGGCCTCCGCGATGCGCTGCGACACCTCCGCCGCGCATCCGGATACGGGGCGAGGGTACTTCGCATCGAGGAAAGTGCCTTCCGGCCGCTTGACGACCAGCGGTTCGAAGGCGCCGGCGCTCATCGGCACGTCGGGGAAGATGTGGCGCATGGCGAGATAGACGGAGGACAACGTCGTCGCCAGCACGCTGTTCATCGGCCCGGCGCAGGGCGGCGAGGAACCCTCGAAGTCGAAGGTGAGCGTGTCGCCCTTCTTGGTGACGGCCAGCGCGATCGTCAGCGGCGCGTCGACCACCCCGTCGGAATCGACATAGGCCTTGGAACGATAGGTGCCGTCGGCGATCTCCGAGATGCGCGCCCGCATCTGCTCGGCGGCGCGCTCGCGCAGCTCGCGGATCGCCTGCGACACCGTTGCGTCCCCGTACCGGTCTAGGATTTCAAATAGCCTGTCCTGGCCGACCATCAGCGCGGCGGCTTGAGCCTTGATATCGCCGATCCGCTGGTCGGCGACGCGGATGTTGGAGGCGATGATGGCGTGGATCTCGGGATCGAGCTTGCCTTTCTTGAAGAGCTTTACGGGCGGCAGGCGCAGCCCCTCCTGCTCGACGGCTGTGGCGGAAGCCGAAAACCCCCCCGGCACCGCGCCGCCGATGTCCGGCCAGTGGCCGGTGTTGGACAGCCAGCAGAAGATGCGGCCCTCGCGATAGACCGGCATGACGAAGCGCACGTCCATGAGATGCGTGCCGCCGAGATAGGGGTCGTTGACGATGTAGATATCGCCCGGTTCCGGCGGCAGGACGCGCCCGTCGCGGATCATCTCGATCAGCACGCGCGTCGAATATTGCATGACGCCCACGAAGACCGGCAGCCCGCCGATGCCTTGCGCGACCAGCGAACCGTCTTCGGCCGAATAGATGCCGTCCGAGCGGTCGTTCGCCTCGGCGATCACCGGCGAGAAGGCCGCGCGGGAAAAGGTCAGGTCCATCTCGTCGCAGACCTGCTGCAGCCCGGCCTGGATGACGGTGAGGGTGATTGCGTCGAGGGTCATGGATTTTCCCTGCCCCTCGGTTGGAAGACCAAGCTTTCTGTATTACATTGTATAACTAAAGGAGAAAAGGCGATGTCAAATTTGAAGAATCTGTCGGATCCAATCGCATTGCGAGTGCCCTCCGATATCCTCACCGAGATCGAACGGATCGCCAAAGTCACCGAGCGCAGCAGAAGCTGGGTCATCGTTCGCGCGATGAAAGCGTATCTCGCGACGGAGGGTCGCGATATCCTGGACGCGGCGGAGGGCCGGGAACAGATCGCACGCGGCGAGGCGGCCGATCTGGACAAGGTGCTCGACGAACTGGATAGCCGCAACGGCAAGGATGTTGCCGCATAATGCGGGTCATCATCTCCGCTAAGGTGCAAGATTTTCTGCGGCACGAACGATCCTACCTTCAACGACATAGCACTACTGCCTGGAAGAGGCTGTCCGACCGGCTTCGCCGTACGCGGAAGCTGTTGGCGGAGTTTCCGCAGCTGGGAGCCGAGAAACCGCTGCCAATTCCCGGGCTGCGACGACTCGTCATGGGAGACTACGTGCTCGACTACGAAGTCCGTGACGACGAAGTTCATGTGCTGAACATGCGACACGGCCGGCAGAACGACCCCGACCTGGAGATTGAACCGGATATCGACTACGAAGTTTAAGACCTGTTCCAGAATCCTTCGTGACGACCATCCTCACGCCTTTCCGATCTCGATGATGATGTTGCCGTCCGCGTCGGAACTGGCGCGGTCGCCGGGTTCGATCACGGTCGTGGCGTCCATCTGTTCGAGGATGGCCGGTCCGGCGATGATCGCGTCGAGCGGCAGTTTTTCGCGGGCATAGACCGGCGTATCCTGCCACGTTCCTGCGTACCAGACAGGCCTGGTCTCGCCGAGCGCGCCTTCCAAGCGGGATGCTCGTCCCGCCGGATCGATCAGGCTGGAGAGATCGACTGCCGGCCGCACCCCGATGACCGAGGTGTTGAGGTTGACGAGATTGGCGCGGATCTCCGGCAGTTCCACCTTGAAGCGGGCGAAATAGGCCCTTTCGAAGAGCGCCTGTATGGTCTCGCGCGTGACGTCCGCGGAGGGCAGTGGCACGTTGATCAGATGCGTCTGGCCGATGAATTGCATGTCGGCGGAGTGGACGAGGCGGATATTTTCCGGCTGGATCGCCTCCTTGGCGATCAGTTCGCGGCCCTCGAGGCTTTGCCGGCCGAGCACTTCCCGCACCACGCCTTGGTCGAGCGTCGCCACCGGCTGGTTGATCGTATTGACGAACTCGTGGCGCAAATCGGCGACGACGCAGCCAAGCGCATTGGTGATGCCGGGGCGGGCGGGCACCAGCACCTTCGGGATGCCGAGTTCGCGCGCCAGCGCCGAGGCGTGCAGCGGACCGGCCCCGCCGAAGGCGAAGAGTGCGAAATCGCGCGGATCGTGGCCTTTCGCGATCGAGACCATGCGGATCGCGCCGGCCATGCGGATATTGCCGACCGTCAGTACCGCGCCCGCCGCCGCGACGCCGTCGAGCCCGAGACGCTTCCCGAGCTTTTCGGCGAAGACGGCGCGGATGGCGTCGACATCGACCGGGCTGTCCACCGCCAGCAGCTTCTTCGCGTTGAGCCGGCCGAGAAGGAGATTGGCGTCGGAGATCGTCGGCTCGGCGCCGCCGCGGCCGTAGCAGATCGGGCCCGGCGAGGCGCCCGCGCTCTGGGGGCCGACGCGAAGCAGGCCCGACTCGTCCACCCGTGCGATCGACCCGCCGCCGGCGCCGACCGTGTGCACATCCACCATCGGCACGTGGATGGGCATGGCGTATTCGATCTCGATTTCGTTCGAGACGGCGGCCTGGGCGTTGCGGATCAGCGCCACGTCGGTCGAGGTGCCGCCCATGTCGTAGGTGACGACGTTCGGGTATCCGGCGCGCCGCGCCGTGTAGGCGGCCGCCATGACGCCGGAAGCCGGGCCGGACATCACCGTCTTCGCCGCCTCGTCGGTGACGAAGCGGGCGGAGATCATGCCGCCATTGCCGTTCATCACCAGGAAGTCGCGGTCGTAGCCCCGGCTTCCGAGCTCCGTCCTCAGCTTATCGACATAGCGTTTCAGGATCGGCTGCACCGAGGCGTTGACCGCCGCCGTCACGCCGCGCTCGAACTCCCGCGCCTCCGAAAGCAGCGAATGGCCGGTGGTGATGTAGCCGTTCGGCCAGGTCTCGGCCGCTATCTCCGCCGCCCGCAATTCGTGCGCGGGGTTTGCGTAGGAATGCAGGAAATGGATGACCAGCGATTCACAGCCTGCGGCGAGCAGTTTCGCTATCGCTTCGCGCATTTCTCCCTCGTCGAGCGGGATGCGGACCTTGCCGCCGGCCTCGACGCGTTCCGTCACTTCGAGCCTGAGGTTGCGCGGGATAACCGGCACGAAGGTGCCGGTCATGCCGTAGGGCTGCGGCCGGGTCCGCCGGCCGAGCTCGATGATGTCGCGGAAGCCGCGCGTCGTGACCATGCCGGTCTTTGCCAGCCGCCGTTCCAGCACTGCGTTGGTGGTGGTCGTGGTGCCGTGGACGATGAGATCGATCGCCTCGATCGGGAACCCGGTCTCCGCGAGCGCCGTTACGACCCCGAAGGCCTGGTTCTCGACCGTGGTGGGCGTCTTGGCGATGAAGGCCCTGCCGCCCTGACGGCCGTCGATCAGGAGAAGATCGGTGAAGGTGCCCCCGACATCGATGCCGGCGACGACATTGCCCGATCTCTCTCCATTTTTCGCGTCCATGCGGAAATCCGGAATGTCCAACCTGCTGATATGATGGAATTTAGAATGGTTCTCTACGCCCGCGCCTTGACGCGATATTCATTTGTACACTAATAAATATTACGAGCAAGGCCATCGCGATCGATGCTGCGGAAGCGGCGATAGACAAGCCCGAATTCAGGGAAAACGACATGCAGACCGCCGATCTCTCCCATTCGGCCAAGGCTTCCCCGACCGCCTTTCCGATCCCCGCAAATGTCTACGCGGAAAAGGTCGTGTCGGTCACGCATTATACCGATCGCCTCTTTTCCTTCCGCATCACCCGCCCGCAGAGCTTCCGCTTCCGCTCCGGCGAGTTCGTCATGATCGGGCTGCCCAATGCCGAGCGGCCGGTCTTCCGCGCCTATTCGATCGCCAGTCCGGCCTGGGACGACGAGCTCGAATTCTTCTCGATCAAGGTGCCGGACGGCCCGCTCACCTCGCACCTGCAGAAGATCGTCGCCGGCGATACGGTGCTGTTGCGGCAGAAATCGACGGGCACGCTGGTGCTCGACGCGCTGACGCCGGCGAAGCGCCTCTACATGGTCTCGACCGGCACCGGCATCGCGCCCTTCGCCAGCCTCGTCCGCGATCCCGAGACCTACGAGAAATTCGACCAGATCATCCTCACCCATACCTGCCGGGACGTCGCCGAGCTCGAATACGGCGCCGAACTCTACCGCCAGAGCGTGGAGGATGCGCTGATCGGCGAACTGACCAACGGAAGGCTGACCTACTATTCTTCCACGACCAGGGGGCAGTTCCCGCGCATGGGCCGCATCACGACGCTGATCGAGAACGGCAGTCTTTTTGCCGACCTCGGCGTCGAGGCTTTCGACCCTGCCAACGACCGCGTCATGATCTGCGGCTCGATGGCCATGCTGCACGACGTCAAGGCGCTGGTCGAGAAGGCCGGCTTCCGCGAGGGCTCGCATAGCGAGCCCGGCGATTTCGTCGTCGAGCGCGCCTTCGTCGGCTGAGCGGCCGACTTTCCAACAAGCGGCTAACAAGAAGGCGTCAGCCGCCGGGCTGGCGCCGCGACGGCATTCAGTAGGAACAGCCTCTTCATCCGGTCTCGCGGAGCCTGCCCTCGGGCCGGCCAAAGGCCGGACCCGGGGGCTCGACTACCTTCTCGCCGCTGGGGAGAAGAGGAAAAGCGGCGCGGCCGGCGCCCCCTCTCCCCGCCGGGGAGAGGGTGGCGAGCAACGCGAGCCGGGTGAGAGGGCATTCGCCGCCGGCTTCTCGCCACGCTGTACTTGATGCCGAAAGACGGCTCCCTCCCGATGGTATATGAGGGGCCATGCTGCGCTTTCTCATCATCGACGACCATCCGCTCTTCCGCGAAGCGCTGCGAAGCGCGCTGCACCTGGTCTATCCGGATGCCGAGGCGGTGGAGGCGCGCCTGGTCGAGGATGCGCTCGCGGTCCTGGAGGCGGGCGAGAGCTTCGACCTGGCCCTGCTCGACCTGTCCATCCCCGATGTCCAGGGTTTCGAGGGGCTGCTGACCATCCGCACGCGCTATCCGCGCCTGCCCGTCGTCGTCGTCTCGGGGCACGAGGATCCGCGCATCGTCTCGGAGACGCTGTCCTACGGCGCTGCCGGCTTCATCCCCAAATCCGCGCGCAAGGACGATCTCGCCAAGGCGATCCGCGACGTGATGGAAGGCGAGGTCTATGTGCCGGAGAATTTTGCCGAGCAGCCGGCCGATGCCGGCCGCCAGGACCGCGCCGAGCTGGTGCGCCGCCTGGCGACGCTGACGCCGCAGCAGATGCGCGTGCTCGGCATGCTCAGGCAAGGCCTGCTCAACAAGCAGATCGCTTTCGAGCTTCAGGTCGGCGAGACGACGGTGAAGGCGCATGTCTCGGAGATTCTTCGCAAGCTGCATGTCTACAGTCGCACGCAGGCCGTGATCGAGGTCTCGCGGCTGGAGCATGGGGAGCTGTTTCGG
>JBQCFH010000133.1:0-2369 GCA_051959385.1 Rhizobiaceae bacterium
ACTCTTCGGCCGCGTCAGGTTCTCGTAGCCGATGGCCGACATCGACCCGCCCTTGCCGGTGTCCTTGACGCCGGTCCACACGAGCGCCGGATCGATATAGTCGCAACGGTTCATGAACACGGTTCCGGTCTCGATCTTGTCGCCGATCGCGGCGGCGCGGTCGGTGTCCGTTGTCCAGATCGAGGCGGTCAGCCCATACGGGCTGTCGTTCATCAGTTGCACGGCCTCCTCGTCGTCGCGCACCTTCATGATGCCGACGATCGGCCCGAAATTCTCCTCGCGCATGACACTCATCTGGTGGTTGACGCCGGTCAGCACTTCCGGCGCCAGGTAGGACGAGCCGGCCCTGTCGCCTTCCACCTTCATGCCGATATGGGCATTAGCACCCTTGCGCAGCGCCTCCGCCTTCTGTTCGCGCACCAGATCGGCAAACCGGCTCTGCGCCATCGGCCCCATGGTCGTCGCCGGATCGAGCGGGTTGCCGACGACATATTGCCTGGTAAGGTCGATGAAGCCGTCGACGAATTCGTCATAGACCTTCTCGTGCACATAGACGCGCTCGATGCCGCAGCAGCACTGGCCGGAATTGTAGAAAGCGCCGTCGACGATATTGGCAATGGCGTGGTCCATCTTCGCGTCCGGCAGCACATAGGCCGGGTCCTTGCCGCCGAGTTCAAGGCCGACCGTCATGAACGTTCCCGCGGCGGCCTTTTCGATGGCGCGCCCGCCCGCGACCGACCCGGTGAAGTTGACATGATCGATCCTGCCCGAGCCGAGCAGCTTCTCGGTCTGCGCATGGCTCATGACGACGTTCTGGAGCAGCCCCTTCGGCAACCCCGCCTTGTCAAAGGCCGCCTGGAAGCGCTCGCCGACGAGAAGCGTCTGCCCCGCGTGCTTCAGGATCACCGCGTTGCCCGCCATCAGCCCTGGCACGATCGTGTTGACCGCGGTCAGATAGGGATAGTTCCATGGCGCGATGACGAGCACCACGCCGAGCGGCTCGCGCTTGATATAGCGGCGGAAACCTTCCTTCGGATTGGACGCTGGCACCGGCTTCAGCGCCGCCTCGGCAATGTCCACCATGTAGCGCGTGCGCTCCTCTACGCCGCCCTTCTCGCCGCCGAAACGCACCGGCCGGCCCATCTGCCAGGCAAGTTCGGTGACGATCTCGTCATTCATGGCAAGCAGCGCTTCGAGCATGGCAAGCAGGTATCTGCCGCGCTCGGCGACCGGCATCGCCGCCCACTCGGCTTGCGCGGTCCTCGCCCGCTCGACCGCCGCGTTGATCGCCGCCTCGCTCGCGACCGGCCGCTCCGCGTAGATCGACCCGTCAATCGGGGATTTCAGTTTTACGGTTTCCAAGTTAGCTCCAGAACATTAGCAGGGCCGAGTGCGCACATGGCCCGACTTCGAATAGGCCAGAATGGGTTGGTCGCTGGTGACTAGGACCATGTCGAGTGCTCTCGCCGTCGCAATCAAAATGCGATCCATTGGATCGCCATGGACGGCGCCGGGCAGGTTGCAAGACGAAATAAGAATGGCAGGCGTGAGGGGGCTGAGTTTTGCTTGCATTCGGTCAATGAACCTGTCGAGGAAATCGAGCGGCGCCAAGGGAATGCTGATCCGCCCCTTTGCCACGCCCATTCCAATCTCCCAGGCAGTCATAGGCGAAAGGTAGAGCCGGCCATCGTAAGCCGCCTCCGAGATTTCCCAGCGAGTCTCCGTGTCCATTCGGCTTTCGTTTGCCAGGAAGAGCATGGCACACGTGTCCAGCAAAAGATCAGGATGCGCGTTCACTTGCGCAGCTTTCTTGGTTCATTTTCCGCCAGCCTGTCTTCGCCGAGATAGCCTTCGTCCCATGGATCGTCGGAAAAAGGCTTACTGACATCAAACCCAGGTTGGATCGTGATCAGACCCTTCATGAAACCAATTCCGGGGTGTAATGGCCGGCGTTGGCCGTCCTTCGCCGCGAGTGCCATCGATCCCTTGTCTGCGAGGGCCTTCTTGACGCGCCGAAAGACCAGCCGGCCACTAACCGTGTTCACCGATTCCGTCTCGTAACCTGCTTCCAGCCACTCCTTCGTCATCGGGTTGTTGCTCGGATTGTTGCTCCACCATGCCGGATATCGCTTCGATGCGGGAAGCTGCAGGTTCAGCACTTTCTCGATTTCGGCAAACGTCATCGGCACATATTCTTGCCCGTTAGCGGCAAGAAACTCCTTCAGAGGCGAATATTTTCCCACCGGCTGCTCCTTCACGAATTTGACGACGCCACCAGGTTGGGACGATTGCAGCAAAATGTCAACTGTTAAAAGCTGTATTGTTGCCTAATACCTTTCAAACCCGCGATGCAGTTCCCAGTCCGTCAC
>JBQCFH010000134.1:0-2833 GCA_051959385.1 Rhizobiaceae bacterium
ACGCGGTTCGCCTCCAGCACGGTCGCCTTGATGCCATGCTCCTTCGCCAGATGGATGGCGCAGGAGAGACCCGTATAACCCGAGCCGATGATGGCGACATCGACATCCATGTCGGCCATGACGGGACCGTCGTCCCGAGGCGGCTCGCCGGCGGTGGCGATCCAGTAGGTCGGCGCGTAGTCGCGGTTCGTGCCCGGTCCGGCGTCCACGATCGGGTCGTAGCGCGGATCGTAGCGGTCGAATATCTGACGGAGCGGGATGACCTGGCTGTCCATCTTTCGGGTCCTCGGGGGGTATTGCGATCCAGGCCCTCAGGCCTTCTGCAGCGGCCGGTTCTTGCGGAAGGCCTGCTTGAAGACGATCTTGCCGTCGCGCAGCGTGAAGAGGTCGGCGCCCTGTGCCTCGATCCGCATGCCTTCGCGGTTGGTGCCGGAGAAGGTCCATTCGGAAACGGCGCGGTCGCCATGGACGAAATGGCTGTGGTGGTCCCAGCGCGCGTCCGGCATGTCCTCCCACACCTTGGCGAAGGCGGCGCGGATGTCCGCCTTGCCCTCGAAGCGCGTGCCGTAGACCGCCGGCCCGCCCACCGCATTGAAGACGCAGTCGTCGGCGAAGGCGGTCATCACCTGGTCGGCGTCGTGGCGGTTGAAGGCGTCGAACATGGCGGCCAGATCCTCGGCGGTCATCCCGTTTTCCTTGCTCATCTTTTCCTCGTCTTTCCTTCCCGCATCCGCATAAAGCAGGCGCTTGCCCGCCCTCAGCGTGCAGGAAACTTTCCTCGTTTTTCGGCTCGTCGGCTCGGCGCGGCGGCCCGGTGCCAGGCTAGGTCATGGTCAGATCTTGCCCTTCCATGGGATCAGCAGGCGCTCGAGATAGCGGACCAGGAGGTCGAAGGCGAAGGCGAACACGCCGATGACGATGATGCCCATGATGACGGTGTCGCTCGCCAGGAACTGCGCGGCGTTGAGCACCATGAAGCCGAGGCCGCGGTCGGCGGCGATCATCTCGGCCGCCACCAGCGTCGTCCAGCCGACGCCGATGCCGATGCGCATGCCGGTGAAGATCTCCGGAAGCGCCGCCTTGAGGATGACGTGGCGGATGATCTGCCCCTGCGTGCCGCCCATCGCGTAGGCGGCGTGGATCTGCTCGATCGACACCGACTTGACGCCGGCGCGCGCGGCGATCGCCATCGGCGCGAAGATTGCCAGGTAGATCAGGAAGATCTTCGGGAATTCGCCGATGCCGAGCCAGATGATGACCAGCGGCAGATAGGCGAGCGGCGGCAGCGGCCGGTAGAACTCGATGATCGGGTCGAAAAGGCCCCGTCCGACCCGCGAGACCCCCATCCAGATGCCGACGGGAATGGCGGTGAGGCAGGCAAGGAAGAACGCACCGAAGACGCGCGTCAGGCTCGCCTGCGTATGCTCCCACAGCGTCGAATTGGCGACGCCTTCGGTCGAGGCGAGGATGAACTTGTCGTAGACGGCGATGGGCGAAGGCAAAAAGAGCGGCTTCACCCAGCCCGCCTCGGTCACCAGGAACCAGGCCCCGATCAGGACGAGCGCGGTGATCAGGCTGATATTGCCGGAATAGCCATCGCCCGGCGCGCCATAGACCTTGCCCGCGCGGGCGGCTTTTGCCTTGGGCATGAGGCTGGGAGCGAAACTAGGCATGGACCACCTCCCTCGTTTCGGCGGCTGCGCGTTCGTCGCCATAGATGATGCTCAGTACCGTCTCGCGCATCTGGATGAAGTCCGGGCTGGACTTGATGGCGCGGGCGTTGCCTTCCTTGAGGAAGCGCCTGTTGAAGTCGAGCTCGTAGGTGTGGGTGATGCGGCCCGGCCTCGGCGACATCACGATCAGCCGCGAGCCGAGAAACAGCGCCTCCTCGACGCTATGGGTGATGAAGAAGAACATCTTGTGGGTGTGCTCCCATACTTTCAGGAGCAGTTCCTGGATGCTCTCGCGGGTGAGCGCGTCGAGCGCCGCCATCGGCTCGTCCATCAGGAGCATGGCGGGATCGCAGGTGAGCGCCCGCGCCACGCCGACGCGCTGCTGCATGCCGCCCGACAGGTGATAGATCATGTGATGGTGGAAGTCCTGCAGGCCGACCAGCGCCAGGTTGCGCGCCGCCCGCTCGCGCCGCTCCGCCCGCGGCACGTGCTGCAGCTTCAAGCCGAACGCGGTGTTCTCGATGACGTTCAGCCAGGGCAAAAGCGCGTGTTTCTGAAAGACCACGCCGCGATCCGAGCCCGGACCCTGGATGCGCTTGCCGCCCAGCGTGATCTCGCCAGCGGTCGGCGACATGAAGCCGGCGAGAAGGTTGAGAAGCGTGGTCTTGCCGCAGCCGGAAGCGCCGAGCGCCACCACGAACTCGCCGCTTTCGATGGTCAGGTTCACGCCCTTGAGCGCCACGACGGCTTCATTCGACCGCAGGCCCGGATAGGTCAGGCTGACATTGTCGATCTTCAGTCTTTCCATCTGCGCCGTCATGTTGAACCGCCTTTCGGAAAGGAACCTCTGCCGCCGCCGGCCGGAGCCGGCGGCATGACCGATTTTAGGCCTGTTTCAGCTCCGCTGGAACAGCGAGGGACCCGGAACTAATCTTGCACCGCGTTCACCCCACCCCCGGCCTATCGGCCGGACCCTCCCCATCGAGGGGAGGGAGGGCGCCAGGCTCTCCGCCCTCCTCCCCCTCGACGGGGGAGGTGGCCCGCCCGTATCGCGGCGGGACGCTAGCGACAGCCGATGCCTTCGAACCGCGATACTGGCGGGCCGGAGGGGGTGACTCAGCTTCCATGAACAGTCCTCAACAAGGCTCTTACTGGCCCTT
>JBQCFH010000135.1:0-6703 GCA_051959385.1 Rhizobiaceae bacterium
GGCTTCAGTTCGTGTCGCGGCCTCACGCCGCTGCCGGACGTGATCAGGCTCAGAAGCGCCACCACGATGCCGGCGACGATCAGGACCCGCGCCGAAAAGCCGGCCAGGTAGCCGAAGCCGAGGAGCAGGATGAGCAGCGCGAAGGATGCGGCCGCCAGCACAGGCGCATTTGGGCAGATCTGGCGCAGCACCTGGCCGCCGTCGAATTTCCACATCGGCGCCAGATTGGCGAGGTTGAAAAGCGCCGAGCAGCCGGCGAAGATCATCAGGGGGTTCGCCACATGCGTCTCTCCCGCCGCTGCCGCATGCATGCTGGCGCCGAGCGCGGTCGCCGTCACGAAGGCGGAGAAGCCGGCGCCCATCAGCGCCACGAAGGCCACCTCGAAGCGGCTGTCATAGGGACGCCCGCCGATCGCCACGCCGCCGAGCAGCGGAATGAAAATCATGCGGACCCTGCGATGCCCCATCAGGCGGAACGCGGCCATGTGCCCGAGTTCATGCAGCGCCACGACGCCGGTCAGCACCGCCGAACAGAAAAACCCGGTCCGGGTCAGGCCGAAGAGCGGCCACAGGATGAAGGCGGAGAGGACGGCAAAACCGACCTGCGTCACCGGATGCTCGAAAATCCCCCCGCGCCGGAATCTTCCAGTCTCGGCCCAGCTTTTCAGCCGCTCGATCTCGCGGCGCAGCGCGAAATAGCGGAAAGCCAGCATCGCCAGCCCGCGGTAGCGGTCGGTGCGCGAAAACGTGACCTCGACGGCGCCGTCCGCGCCCGCAAGCGATATCGTCTCGCGATAGTTCGCCCAGAATGAGGGGTCGAGCGAGTTGTCCTCGACCACGGTTGCCGAGAAGCGCTCGAGCGGAACGACGTCGAATACCCGATATATGCGCTCGATCGGCTGGTCGTCGCGGCCCCGCCACGAGGTCCGAAGCCGCACCATGTCCGCGGCGATCTGCTGCGCATCCAGCACCTGTCCGGACCATGCCACTTCCCTGCCCAGCAGCCACACCGCGTCCCAGAGCTTTTGCCGCGCAGCCTCGATGGTCCGGCGCTGGCGGACCGTTCTCATCCCCATCGGCGCGGCGATGAGCAGGTAGATGACCGCGAGATTGAGCGCGATCAGAAGGGTGATGGCGATTGCCGACACAGGCACGCCTCCTTTCAGGACGAGGCTATTGCCGCTCCCGGCAAGAAATGCTTAACGCCGCGCGCCCCGAACATTCGTCCGGACAGAATTCCCTACGCTTTTCCGTTGCTTGCCACCCGTCTGTGCCACGCATTGGCCCACTTGAGGGGATTGACGTTTGGAAAAACCGCGGCAAGCTATGATTCACCGCCAAACCGAACGGGACGAGGCCTGCCGGACAGCCGCCTGAAATGACCCACCAACCGACCCAGTCGCCGCAATTCTTTCTGACCGCGCCGTCCCCCTGTCCCTATCTCGAAGGAAAGTTCGAGCGCAAAGTCTTCACGCATCTGGTCGGCGAGCGGGCGCCGGAGATGAACGACCTTCTCACGCAGGGCGGCTTTCGAAGATCCCAGAACATCGCCTATCGCCCGGCCTGCGAAGGCTGCCTCGCCTGCGTCTCGGTGCGTATCCTGGTCAGTGAATTCGAGCCGTCGCGCAACATGAAGCGCGTTCTCAGCCGCAATGCCGACCTGATCGGCTCCATGTACGAGGCGGAGCCCTCGACGGAGCAATATTCGCTCTTCCGCTCCTATCTCGACGCCCGGCACCGCCGCGGCGGCATGTCCGACATGACCGTCCTCGACTATGCCATGATGGTCGAGGACACGCATGTGAACACCAAGATCATCGAATACCGCCGGCGCGGGCCCGATTCCTTCATCACGGGGCGCGGCCACGGCCCGCTGCTCGCGGTCGCTCTCACCGACACGATGGCCGACGGCCTGTCGATGGTCTATTCTTATTATGATCCGGACATCGAGGATCGTTCGCTCGGCACATACATGATCCTCGATCACATCCAGCGGGCGCGCGCCGCCGGCCTGCCCCATGTCTATCTCGGCTACTGGGTCAACGGTTCGCGCAAGATGGCCTATAAGGTGCGCTTCAAGCCGCAAGAGCATCTCGGCCCCCGAGGCTGGGAGCGGATCGGCTAGGAGCCGCCGGCTCCCAGGATGCGGTTCTTCCGCGTTCCCTTCCGCCGTCCCGGAGTGCCTCCTTGTCCGCCGCCGACCATTCGCATCACGCCAAGGGCCTGCTCTTGACCGCCGTCGGCGGCATGGCGCTGACCGTCGATATCCCGCTTATCCGGCTGGCGGACGGCGAGCCCTGGTCCATCCTGATGACGCGCTGCGGAACGACGCTCGCCGCGACCATGGTGCTGTGGTTCGTGATGCGCCGGCTGATGCGGGAGACTCCGCCGCTCCTCCCGGGCTGGAGCGGCGCCATCGTCGCGCTCCTCTACGCCATCTCCTCGATCACCTTCATCACGGCGGTCTACAACACCGCCACCGCAAACCTCGTCTTCATCCTCGCCTTCAACACCATGTTCGCGGCGCTGCTTTCGTGGCTGTTCCTGAAGGAGCGCCCCGGCACGGCCACCTTGATCGCCATGGCGGCCATGCTGGTCGGCGTGCTCATCATCGTCGGCGACGGCATCTCGTCGGGCCATCTGTTCGGCGACCTGATGGCGCTCGCCTCCGCCTTCTGCATCGCTTCGGCCATCACGATCACGCGCGCAAGCGGCAAGAACATGGGCTTTACGGCGCTGGTGGCGGTCGTGCTTCCCTTTCTCATGGCGGCGGCGATGGTGCGCCAGACCGGCTACCACGTCGCCGCGCCGTGGTGGATCGTCTTCAACGGCTCGGTCATCATGCCGCTCTCCTTCTTTTGCCTGGCGAGTGGCCCGCGCTATCTCTCCGCGCCGGAGGTGGCGATGTTCTATCTGCTTGAGACCGTGCTCGCGCCGGTATGGGTGTGGATGATCTTTTCCGAGGTCCCGAGCCGGCAGAGCATGATCGGCGGCACGATCCTCATCGTCTCGCTCGTCGCCCACTCGCTCTGGCAGTTGCATCAGGGGCGCAAGCGGCGGGCCGCCGCGCTCGTCCGGCATCCGGCATAAGCTATCGGACGGGCTATGTTGCGCTGCGGCAATAGGAACGCGTCCGATTTTCCTCTACTAAACGTGATCAAACCGGAAGTTGCGGAGCCCGGCCGAGCATGATCAAGCGCCTCGTCATCGCCCTGATCCTCATCGTCATCGTCGTCGGCGGCGTCGTCGGGTTCAATCTCTTCCGCTCGCACGCGATCAAGCAATATTTCGCCAACATGCCGAAACCGAAGCTCACCGTCTCCACCACGGTGGCGAAGCCGATGACCTGGAAGCCGGAAATACAGGCGATCGGCACGGTGCGCGCCAAATCGGGCGTCGATCTCACGGTGGAGGTTAGCGGCGTCGTCCGGCAGATCGCCTTCCAGTCGAACGAGAAAGTGAAAGCCGGCCAGCTTCTCGTCCAGCTCGACGACGCGGTGCAGCGCGCCAACCTGGAGGCCGAAAAGGCGCAGGCCGCGCTCGACCAGCAGAACCTCGAGCGCGCCATCGAACTGCAGAAAAGGCAGGTCGGTCCGCAGTCGAACGTCCAGCAGGCGCAGGCGGCGGCCTCGGCCTCCGCCAGTCAGGTGGACAGCCTGCGGGCCATACTCGACCAGAAGCGGCTGACGGCGCCTTTCACGGGCACGATCGGCATCCCGCAGATCGACATCGGGCAATACCTGACCCCCGGCAATGTGGTGGCGACGCTGCAGGATCTCGACACGATGCGCGTCGACTTCACCGTTCCGGAGCAGCAGCTTCCGGACCTGAAGCTCGGGCAGACTGTCCGCCTCGGCCTGACCAGCGACGATCTGAAGTTCTCGGGCAAGATCATCGGCATCGACCCCAAGGTCGATCCTTCGACGCGGCTGGCGTCTGTCCGCGCAGAAATATCGAACCCGAACGGCGCCTTGACGCCCGGGCAGTTCGCGCAGGTCAGGGTGGAACTCCCCGCCGTGCCCAACGTCATCGCGCTGCCTGAAACGGCGCTCACCACCAGCCTTTACGGCGACTTCGTCTATGTCGTCGTGCCGGCCGACACGGACGGCAAGGCGGCGTCCGGCAAGGTCGACCCCAACGACAAGGATCAGAATCTCGTCGTCAAGCAGGTCTTCGTGAAGATCGGCCGCCGTTCGGAGGGCCGCATCGAGATCAAGCAAGGCGTGAAGGCCGGCGACGTGGTCGTCAACGCCGGCGAGAACCGGCTGACCAACGGGGCCGCGGTCGTCATCGATAATTCGGTGCAGCCGACCGAGGCGAGCTCGAATTCGGCGGCGCGGGAGAGTTCGCAATGAACTTCTCCACCATCTTCATCCGCCGCCCTGTCCTCTCGACGGTCGTTGCCGCGCTTATCCTGTTGCTCGGCTTGCAGGGCATCTTCAACCTTGCGGTTCGGCAATATCCGGAAGTCGCGGAAACGGCGATCACCGTGACAACGGCCTATCCCGGCGCAAGCCCGGAACTCATCCAGGGCTTCATCACGGCGCCGATCGCCGAGGCGGTCGCGACGACCGAGAATATCGACTACGTCACCTCGCAGAGCAGCCCGTCGACCAGCGTGGTGACGGTCAACATGAAGCTCGGTTCCGATCCGGACATCGCGCTCACCGACGTGCTGTCGAAGGTCCAGCAGGTGCGCAGCAAGCTGCCGACGCAGTCGAAGGACCCGGTGATCGTCAAGGGCACCGGCCAGCAATTCGCGATCATGTACCTGGCGGTGCAGAATCCGAACATGACGCCGGAGCAGATCACCGAATATATCGAGCGGGTGATCCGCCCTCGCCTGTCAACCGTCGAGGGCGTGGCGCAGGTGCAGGTGATCGGCGCCGCCGATTATTCCATGCGCATCTGGATCGACCCGGTGCGGCTGGCGGCGCGCGGCCTCACCGCATCGGAGGTGCTCGCCGCGATCAACTCGTCGAACTTCCTCTCCGCGCCCGGCAAGACCCAGAACGATCTGGTCGCCAACGCCATCACCGTGCATTCGACGCTGCAGACGCCGGAAGCGTTCGGAAATTTGCCGCTCAAGGGGGCTGGCGACAGCGTCGTCAGGCTGCACGACGTGGCCAAGGTGGAACTCGCCGCCGAGGACACCGACACGATCGTCAATTTCAACGGCAAGCCGGGCACTTTCATCGGCATCTTTCCGACGCCGGCCGCCAACCCGCTCGACACGGCGGCGGGCGTCATCAAGGACCTGCCGGCACTGCAGGAGACGCTGCCGCCGGGCATGACCATCACTATGGTCTACGACGCGACGGAGACCATCAGCGCCTCGATCGAGGAGGTGTTCAAGACGATCGGCGAGGCCGTCGCCATCGTCATCGTCGTCATCCTGCTCTTCCTCGGCTCGTTCCGCTCGGTGCTGATGCCGATCGTGACGATCCCGCTGTCGCTGATCGGTGTCTGCTTCCTGCTCTACGCGGTCGGCTTCTCGATCAACCTCCTGTCGCTGCTCGCCATGGTGCTGGCGATCGGCCTCGTGGTCGACGATGCGATCGTGGTGGTGGAGAACATCCACCGCCACATCGAGGACGGCATGTCCCCGATGCAGGCGGCGTTCAGGGGCATGGCCGAGATCACCGAGCCGGTGATCGCCATGACGATCACGCTCGCCGCCGTCTTCGCACCGCTCGCCTTCACCGGCGGGCTTACCGGCGCGCTTTTCAAGGAATTCGCCTTCACGCTTGCCGGCTCGGTCATCATCTCCGGTTTCGTCGCGCTGACCATAACGCCCACCATGTCGGCGCGCATCCTCAAGGCCGGCGGCCACAGCCGCTTCCAGAACTTCGTCGACCGCACCTTCGACCGCGTCGCGGATCGCTACGAGCGGCTCGTCGGCGGCTCGCTCAACTACCGCCTGGTGACGCTTCTGATAGCCTTGCCTCTGATGGCGCTCACCGTCTTCATCTTCTTCAACACGTCGAGCGAGCTGGCGCCGGAAGAGGACCAGGGCGCCCTTTTCTCGCTGATAACCGCGCCGCGTTACGCGACCACGCCTTACACGCAGAACTACGTCAACCAGATCGCGCACCTGACCGAGGGCATCCCCGAGGTCAAGGCGCGATTCTCGATCGCCGGGCTGAACGGCCAGACCAATTCCGCCTTCTCGGTCTGGGCGCTCAAGGACTGGGCTGACCGGACGCGCTCGCAAAAACAGATACAGCAGGAGATCCAGGGTCGCATCTCCAAGGTGGCGGGCCTCCAGGCGCTGGTCTTCGCGCCCTCATCCCTGCCCGGCACCGGCGGCGGGTTGCCGATCACCGTCGTCATCCAGTCGACCGGCGACGCCAGCCAGGTCTACGAGATCGGCGAGAAGATCAAGAACGCGGCGCAGGCGACCGGCCGCTTCATCGTCGTGCAGAACTCGCTCGCCTTCGATGCGCCGCAGGTGACGGTCACCATCGACCGCGACCGCGCCGCTGCCCTCAATCTGCCGATCAGCGATATCGCCACCACGCTCGGTGCCTTCGTAGCCGGGGCCGAGGTGGCGCAGTTTGACCGCGATTCCCGCAGCTACGATATCGTGCCGCAGGTCCCGCAGAGGTTCCGCGGCGATCCGAACGATCTCGGCCACTATGACGTGCGCAGCATGACCGGCAAGATGGTGCCGCTTTCGGCCGTCGTGCATATCTCGACGAAC
>JBQCFH010000136.1:0-12519 GCA_051959385.1 Rhizobiaceae bacterium
GCAGAACTCGCTCGCCTTCGATGCGCCGCAGGTGACGGTCACCATTGACCGCGACCGCGCCGCTGCCCTCAATCTGCCGATCAGCGATATCGCCACTACGCTCGGCGCCTTCGTAGCCGGGGCCGAGGTGGCGCAGTTCGACCGCGATTCCCGCAGCTACGATATCGTGCCGCAGGTCCCGCAGAGGTTCCGCGGCGATCCGAACGATCTCGGCCACTATTACGTGCGCAGCATGACCGGCAAGATGGTGCCGCTTTCGGCCGTCGTGCATATCTCGACGAACGCCTCGCCGGCGGCGATCGAGCAGTTCAACCAGTTGAACTCCACCACGATCTCCGCCCTCCCCCTGCCCGGCGTGACCACCGGCGACGGGCTGAAGCAGATCGTCGACATCGCACGCCCCATGCTGCCGGACGGCTTCTTCATCGATTATTCCGGACAGTCGCGCGTGGAGCTCGAGACCGGCAACACGATCCTGATCGCCTTCGCGCTGGCCGTCGTCGTCATTTATCTCGTGCTTGCGGCGCAGTTCGAAAGCTTCCGCGATCCCTTCATCATCATGATGGCGGTGCCGCTCTCCATTTTCGGCGCAATGCTGCCGCTCAATCTCGGCCTCGGTACGCTGAACATCTACACGGAGGTCGGGCTGATCACGCTGATCGGCCTCATTACGAAGCACGGTATCCTGCTTGTCGAATTCGCCAACCAGCAAAGGCGCGAGCACGGCCTGTCGCGCCACGACGCCATCATCGCCTCGGCCAAGGTCCGCCTGCGTCCGATCCTGATGACGACGGCGGCGATGTCGCTCGGCGTGGTGCCGCTGATCACGGCGGCGGGCGCCGGCGCGGCATCGCGCTATTCGATGGGCCTCGTCATCTTCACCGGCATCCTGATCGGGACCTGCTTCACCCTCTTCGTCGTACCGATGTTCTACAGCTTCATCGCGACCAGGGATCTTCCGGAGGAAGCGCCCATGCCCGACCCGGAGGCAATGCGCCCGGCGTAGGCTGACCTTCGACTGCGCCCCCCCTCATCCCCTGCCGGGACCTTCTCCCCGTGAACGAGGAGAAGGAGGCTGGCCGCGGCGTCGACGCCCCCTCGCCCCGCTTGCGGGGAGAGGGTAAGGGTGAGGGGCAGCTTTTCAGAAATTGAGGCAGCATACGCGTTCTATTACGCCTTCCGCTCCCAGCGGCCCTCCGGCGTCTGCTGCCAGTAGGTGACGTCGTGCCCGCCGCCCTTGAGTGCCTTCCAGTGCCCGCGCGCGGCCTCGAGCTGCTCTTCGTCGTTGCCGTCGAAGAGAAAGACCGCCCGTTCATAGGAATCGAGCGGCGGCGGCACGGCGCCATCGACCAGGAACCTGATCCGCGCGTCGTTCGGGTTGGATTGCCCCGCCGTCAGCAGCACCGGCTGCTCTTCGGCATGCGGCTCGCGATCCGTGCCGTGGGGCAGGAACGACCGGTCGCTATAGAGCCAAAGATGCTGGTCGAGCGCATCCCGCCTTTCCTCGCTGCCGGTCTGCACGACCGCGCGCCAGCCCCGTTCGACGCTCTTTTCGAGCAGCGCCGGCAGCGCCTTCTCCAGCGTCGATTCCGTCAGGTGATAGAACAGGATCTCGGCCACGCCGGCCTCTAGCCTTCGTAATGGTCGCGCACCAGCCGGTCGAGCAGCCGGACGCCGTAGCCCGAGGCCCAGGACCGGTTGATCTCGTCGGCCGGCGATCCGATCGCGGTGCCGGCGATATCGAGATGCGCCCAGGGCGTATCCTTGACGAAGCGCTGCAGGAACTGCGCGGCGATGATGGCGCCGCCCTGGCGGCCGCCGATATTCTTCATGTCGGCGTTCTTGGAATCGATCAGCTTGTCGTATTCGGGGCCGAGCGGCATGCGCCAAACCCGTTCGGCCGTCGCTTTTCCCGCGCTCGTAAGCCGCTCCGCCAGTTCGTCATTGTTGGAGAACATGCCAGCATGATGATGGCCGAGCGCGACCATGATGGCGCCGGTCAGCGTCGCCAGGTTGACCATGAATTCCGGCTGGAAGCGCTCGTTGCAGTACCAGAGCGCATCGGCAAGCACGAGCCGCCCTTCGGCGTCCGTGTTGAGCACCTCGATCGTCTGGCCCGACATCGAGGTCACGATGTCGCCCGGCCGCTGCGCCTGGCCGTCGGGCATGTTCTCGACGAGGCCGACGATGCCGACTACGTTGGCCTTGGCCTTGCGCGAGGCGAGCGCGTGCATCAGCCCGGTCACGGCCGCCGCGCCTCCCATGTCGCCCTTCATGTCCTCCATGCCGCCGGCGGGCTTGATCGAGATACCGCCCGTATCGAACACCACGCCCTTGCCGATGAAGGCGAGCGGCTTGTCCTTCGGCTTGCCGCCGTTCCATTGCATCACGACGAGACGCGGCGGGCGGGCGGAGCCCTGCGCCACGCCGAGCAGCGCCCCCATGCCGAGCTTCTTCATTTCCTTCTCGGTCAGGATCTCGACCTTGACGCCGAGCCGCGAGAGTTCCTTCGCCCTGGCGGCGAATTCCAGCGGGCCGAGAATGTTGGCCGGCTCGTTGATCAGGTCCCGCGCCAGGACGACGCCTCCGACCACCGCCTCCACGGCTTCGAAGGCTTTTTTCGCCGCCGTGGCCGCCGGCGTGACGATGACGACCTTGACCGTTCCCGAATTCGAACCGTTCTCGTTTTCGTCGGGCCTGGTCTTGTACCGGTCGAAGCGATAGGCGCGAAGCAGGATGCCCATCGCCACCTGCGCCGCCTCCGCGCCTCCGATCTCCGTGCCGGGGAGCGACAGGTGGACGGTCACCTTGGTCGATTTCTCGAGCTTGCTGCAGATCTGCCCGCCAAGTCTGGCCCAGTCATGCTCGGTCGCCTTCCCCGGATCGCCGATGCCGACGAGAAGGATGCGGTCTGCCGGCGATTCGGCCGGCGCGATGATGTCCAGCGTCGCCATCGCCTTGCCCTTGAACTCGGCGACCTCGATGGCGCGCGCGATCCGCTTGCCCGGGTCGACCGCCGCAGCCGCCTCGCCGAGGCCGCCATTCTCCGCAACGAGCAGGACGGCCAGCGCCGAGCCTGCCCCGGAGATCGCCTTCGGGGTGCGTGAAAAAGAGATTTCGATCGTGCGGGACATGAATTGGCGCTCGTGGGGATGATTGAAGGAGGTGGGTGGCGATCTTGGGGGTTTCGGCCGCAAAGGCAAGCCTTTTGAGCCGCACAAGAGCCGTTATCGCCGGCTTCAGCGAGCCCTAATTGAATTCCGGCCGTAGCGAATTGATATGCAGGGCGGAATTTGCCATGGGCTCTGCGTTATGGAAGGATTAACCCTGCTTTTTCGCCTATTTTTAGCCAATCTCCCGTTCCATGCCGGCTCGGGACGGGAATGGCGGTCGCGTATCGCCGTCGCGGCGCATGAGCGCGGACTGTCGCGTATGGCCCGACGGTAGGGTGTGAACCGTAATGAAACTGATAGAGCGCTACATATTCCGGCGTGTCCTGGCGCTCTCGCTGATCACATTGGTCGCTACCACCGCCATCGTGCTGACGACGCAGGTCCTGTTGCGCGTCAACGTGCTCACCGAATCCGGCGAATCGATCTTCACCTTCCTGAAGCTCGCCCTCTTCCTCGTGCCGGCGATGATGACGCTCGTGATGCCGTTCGCCCTCCTGATCGGGGCGACGCAGAACCTCAACGCCATGAACGTCGATTCCGAGCTCGCCGTGATCGAGTCCTCCGGCGGCTCGAACATGCTGGTCGCCAGGCCGGTCATGCTGATCGCGTTGGCGATGACGCTCGTCAGCCTCGGCTCTTCGCTCTTCGTCGAGCCGTGGTCGAACCGGCAGCTGCGGGAGATCATCAGCGCGGCGAGCGCCGATCTCATGAGCTTCGCGGTGCAATCCGGCACCTTCAAGCGGGTGTCGAAGAACCTCTACATCCAGATCGACGAGCAGCTGCCCGGCGGCGATTTCGGCGGCATCTTCATCGTCGATCTGCGCGACCCGCAGACGCAGCTCATCTACTACGCGAAACGCGGCACGATCCGCACTTATGACGACGATAATTTCCTCGTCATGCAGCAAGGGGAAATCCAGAGGAAGAGCAAGGCGAGCGGGGCTGTCTCGACCATTTCCTTCGCCTCCTATGCGCTCGACTTCGCGAATTTCGACGCCGGGGGCCGGAAGACCCGCTATTATCCGAAGGAAAGGAGCACGGCCTATCTCTTCTCGCCGGATCCCGACGACCCGGTCGCAAAGAATGTGCCCGCCCTCATACGCGCCGAGATCCACCGGCGCTTTTCCGATTGGCTATATCCGGTTCTTTTCGGCCTGATCGCCGTCTATTTCGGTGGAACCGCTCGTTCCAACCGGGACGAACGGCTGTGGAGCCTCGGCCTTGCCGTCCTCATAGCGCTCGCCTTCCGCGGCACCGGCTTCTTCGTGGTCAACAATTCCGGCAAGAGCCTCGTCTACGCCTTCCTTTCCTATGCCGTTCCGCTTTCCGGCATCGTCGCTTTCGGGACGCTCGTGCTCACGCACAAGTCGCCGCGCATCGCGCAGGCGTGGTTCGACCGCGCCGGAATGCTGCTCGAGAAGGTGCAGCGCGCAGCCGCGCCCTTCAGCTTGCTGTGGGGCCGTATCGGCCGCGGCGCGGGAGGCGGGGGATGATGATCGGCGGCACCCTCTTCCGCTATTTCTTCCGGCGCTACATCGTCATCACGCTGCAGTTCTTTGCCGGCGTCCTCGTCATCTCCTATCTCGCCGATTTCACGGAGTTCTCGCGCCGCGCCTCGACGCTGCCCAACTATTCGATCGGTCTCGCCATGCTGATCTCGGCGCTGAGGGTGCCGCTGATCATCCAGACGGCGATTCCCTTCATCATCCTGTTTTCGGCGATGGCCACGCTGATGACGCTGAACCGCAAGCACGAGCTCGTCATCGCGCGGTCGGCGGGCGTGTCGGCATGGCAGTTCCTTGCCCCACTCTGCCTCGCCAGCCTTTTGATCGGCGTTCTGACAGTGACCGTCTTCAACCCGCTGGCGGCGAAGGCTCTTTCCCAGGCGGAGGTCATCGAGGCCGCGCTCCAGGGCGTCGATCCTTCCGCGTCCAACGACGACACCATCCCCTGGCTCAGGCAGGAAACGGACGAGGGCACGACGGTGATCGGGGCGGCAAAGACCGCCAATCGCGGCCAGCTCCTCAGCGACGCGACCTTCCTGCGGCTCGACGACAACGGCACCATCACGGAACGAATCGACGCCAAAACGGCCACGCTCGAGAAGGGCCATTGGCAGCTCGAGGGCGTCACCGAATACCGGCCGGGCAAGGAGATTGTGCGAAAGGACGCGACCACGGTGAAATCCGGATTGACGCCGGAATTCATCGAGGAAACGCTTGCCGAACCGGAGACGATTCCCTTCTACGAACTCGGGCGGAAGATCAGGGCCGCCAATTCCTTCGGGCTGAGGGCCGGCGGATTTGCCATGCAGTATCACTCGCTTATCGCCCTGCCGTGGCTGTTGGTCGCGATGACGCTGATTGCGGCTACCGTATCGATGCGCTTTGTGCGAATGGGGCAGTCGGCGCCGATGATTCTCGGTGGCATCCTTGCCGGGTTTCTGCTTTATGTCGTGTCGGTACTGGTCAAAGCCTTCGGAAGCGCGGGAATCGTGCCGCCGGTGGCAGCAGCCTGGTTCCCGGTAGTCGTGGCGATGTTTTTCGGGATAACCTTCCTGCTGCACAAGGAAGACGGTTGATGGGGAAAGCGGTGAAAGGCAGGCCGGATCGGCTGGCGCGCCTCATAGGCGCGACGGCGATGGCTTGCGTCCTTGCCGCGGCCTTGCTGCCGGCCGCCTCAACGCGCGCCCAGATGCTGGGCACGAGCGCCGCCATCCCGCGCGACAAGCAGATGCTGCTGGAGGCCGACAACCTCATCTTCAATCGCGACACCGACACCATCACGGCCGCGGGCCACGTCCAGATCGAATATGGCGGCAACCATCTGGTCGCCGAGCGCGTCACCTATAACAGGACGACGCGGCGCGTGCTGGCGAGCGGCCATGTCGAGGTGGTCGATCAGAAGAAGAACCACATCTTCGCCGACGAAATGGACGTGACGGACGATTTCCGTGACGGCTTCGTCAATGCGCTGCGCGTCGAGACGCCGGACAAGACCTATATGGGCGCCGACAGCGCCGAGCGCGCCGGCGGCGCGGTCACCATCTTCAACCGCGGCGTCTACACCGCCTGCGCGCCCTGCGAGGACAAGCCGAACAGGCCTCCCGTCTGGCGCATCAAGGCGCGGACGATCGTCTGGAACGGACAGTCGAAGACCCTGCGCTTCAACCATTCCCGCTTCGAGTTCTTCGGCCTGCCGATAGCCTATTTCCCGCATCTGGAGATTCCGGACCCGACCGTGAAGCGGAAGACGGGCCTGCTAATGCCCGGCTTCTCCTTCAACGAGGAATTGGGGTTCGGCTACACCCAACCTTTTTATATCGCCCTGACGCCGACCTACGACATAACCCTGAAGCCGACCTACTACGCCCGGCAGGGCTTCATAGGCGAGGCGGAATTCCGCCAACGCTTCAACAACGGCTCCTACACCATCACCGTCGCCGGCGTGGACCAGACCGATCCCCTGGCGTTCAAGGCCGGTACCGTCGATCGCGGGCCTTCGTCCACCGATCTAAACCACTGGCGCGGCATGGTCGGCACCAAGGGCAAGTTCAAGATCAATCCGCGCTGGACCTTCGGCTGGAACATCCTTGCCCAGACCGACAAGGATTTTTCCAGGATCTACAGCGTAGAGGATTTCACCAATTACGTTCAGCGCAACGAGGTCTATCTGACCGGCCTGAACGACAGGAATTATTTCGACGCCCGCGTCATGAAGTTCAAGGTCCAGGAGCAGGCCTTTTCGAGCAATCCTGGAAGCTTTGACGGGAAGCAGCCCTGGGTGCTGCCTTCCATCGACTATTCCTATATCCCACAGGAATCCATCGCCGGCGGCGAGCTTGAATTCGACGCCAATGTCCAGTCGCTCTACCGCTACAGGCTGGATAGCAGTCCCGGTATTCCGGCTGTCAACGGGATTGACGGCTCCGATGGCCGCTTCACCGCTCAGGTGAAATGGCGGCGCCAGTTCATCACCGATCTCGGCATCGTCATCACACCCTCGCTCGGCCTGCGCGGCGACGCGATCTACACCAACTACGCGCCGAATACATTCGACGCGATCAGCAACATGGCAGCCGATCCGGCAATCGGCACCGGCACGGACTTCCGCTCGCAATACTACCGCTACATGGCGACGGCCGGCCTCGAAGTCGCCTGGCCGATCATGTTCGCGACTGCCGGGTCCAGCCATGTCATCGAACCGGTCGCCCAGATATTTGCACGACCTAACGAGCAGTTCATCGGCGGTCTCGGCATCCCCAACGAAGACGCGCAGAGCATGGTCTTCGACGCTACCAACCTGTTCGACGAGGACAAGTTCTCCGGCTATGACCGGGTCGAGGGCGGCACGCGCGCCAATGTCGGCTTCCGCTATTCCGGCAGCTTCGACAGCGGCTGGAGCGCGAACGGCATCTTCGGCCAGTCATATCAGCTGGCCGGCCGAAACTCTTTCGCCGCGCCCGATCTGGTGAATGCCGGCGCCTTTTCCGGGCTCGACACGGCCCGCTCGGACTATGTCGGCCTGCTCGGCTTCGCCACCCCGCACGGGCTGTCCTTCTCGACGGCGGGCCGCTTCGACAAGGATACGTTCGAAGCCCGCCGCGTCGAAGCGCGAGCGGGTTACACCGCGGACGATTTCTCGCTTGCGGCCCGCTACGCCTTTATCCAGGACGAACCGCTCGACGCCTTCGTCAAGGACCGCCAGCAACTGACCCTCAGCGCATCCGCCAGGATCGCCCAGTACTGGCATCTGTTCGGTTCGTCGACCTACGACTTGGAATTCAACGAGATCACGGCCGACGCGTTCGGCATCAGCTACCTCGATGATTGCTTCGGCTACAGCCTGGCGGTCGGCCAGTCGCTGAACGTCCTTACCAACGAGCGGCGGACGGATATCGGCTTCAACATCTCGTTCCGGACGATCGGCGATTTCGGCAGCGACACCAAGAAGATGTTCACGCAATAGGCCGCGCCGACCGAAGCTGTCATCCTTTCGCCGCAGAAGAACGCAATCGTTTCGGGACGTCCGCGATCCAACCGGAAGCAATTGATGAACTTATTCAGGAAATATCTGGTAGCGGCGGGGCTTTTTGTCGTTCCCGCCGTTGCCGTTTCGGTTCCGTTAGCCATGACGCAGCCTGCGCAGGCCAGCCAGGTCAAGGTCATCGTCAACAACATACCGATCACGGATTATGATATCGCCCGGCGTGCGGCCTTCCTGCGTCTCCAGCACAAATCGGGCGACGCCAAGCAGGAGATGATCGACCAGACGCTGCGCGAGATCGAGATGCGGCGCCTGCACATCAACATCTCGGACAAGACGGTCGACGACGCATTCGAGAGCTTCGCCAAGAAGAACAAGATGACGGCCGCCCAGCTTACGCAGATACTGGCGCGCGTCGGCGTTACGGCCGACCATTTCAAGGCCTTCATCCGGGCGCAGATCGGGTGGGGCCAGGCGCTTGGCGCCCGCTCGCGCGCGGATGGCGGAAGCTCCGTCCAGGAAGCCGTCGAGGCCATGCTCAAGAAGGGCGGGGAAAAGCCGTCCGCGACCGAATATACGCTGCAGCAGGTCATTTTCGTAGTACCGAACAGCGAACGCAACGCCATCCTCGGCAAGCGCAAGCGGGAGGCCGAAGCTCTCCGCACCCGCTTTACCAGCTGCGACAAGACGCGCGAGATCACCAAGGGCCTGATCGACGTCACGGTCCGCGATCTCGGTCGCGTGCTGGCGCCGGAACTGCCGCCGGACTGGGCCGACCCGATCAAGAGCACGAAATCGGGTTCGACGACGCAGGTGCGGGTCACGCCGCGCGGCGTGGAGTTCATCGCAATCTGCTCGGAGCGCGAGGTTTCGGACGACCGCGTTGCCGAGCTGACCTTCAAGGCGAGCGACCAGCAGGACAAGAAAGTCGAGGAGCTCAGCAAGAAATACACGCAGGAGCTGCGCGACAAGGCCGTCATCGTTGAACGTTAGGCGGCGGTTCTGCTAGATCGTCGCGGCGCCGACGCATCAACGAAAGCAGACATGCCCATACTTGCGCTCACCTCCGGCGATCCCAACGGCGTTGGCCCCGAAATCGCGGCGCTGGCCTGGCTGCGGCGCGAGCGCGGCGACATACCGGCATTCTACCTGCTTGGCGACCCGCGCCTCGTCGGCGAGCGCGCGCGGCACGCTGGATATGACCTTCCTGTCACCGAAGTGCAGCCGGACGATGCGGAACGCGTCTTTGCCGAGGCGCTCCCCGTTGTCCGGCTCGAGAACGCCTTTCGCGACGAAGCCGGCGTCGCCGACGCGGGCAACGCACCGGGCATCATCGAGGCGATAGAGCGCGGCGTGGCCGACGTGCTGCAGGGGCGCGCCGATGCGGTCGTCACCTGCCCGATCGCCAAGAAGAGCCTCTACGAGGCCGGGTTCGGCTTTCCCGGCCATACCGAATTCCTCGCGCATCTGGCGGCGCAGGCGACGAGCCGCGAGGTGACGCCGATCATGATGCTCGCCGGGCCGGAGCTGCGCACGGTTCCGGTGACTATCCACATCCCGCTCACCGACGTGCCGCGCACGCTCACAGAGGACATGATCGTCGAGGCCGGGCGGATCACGGCGCGCGATCTTGCGCATCGTTTCGGCATCGCCAGGCCGCGCCTTGCCGTTTCGGGCCTCAATCCGCATGCCGGCGAAGGCGGCACGATCGGCCTGGAGGAGGATCTGGTGGTCCGGCCCGCCATCGAGGTGCTGCGCGGCGAGGGCATCGACGCGTTCGGCCCCCTGCCCGCCGATACGATGTTCCATCCCGCCGCGCGCGCCCGCTACGACGCCGCCCTTTGCATGTATCACGACCAGGCGCTCATTCCGGCCAAGGCGCTCGCCTTCGACGAGGCGGTGAACGTCACGCTCGGCCTGCCCTTCGTGCGCACCTCGCCCGACCACGGCACCGCCTTCGAGATTGCCGGCAAGGGCATCGCCAGTCCCAACAGCCTCATCGCCGCGCTGAAGCTCGCGCGCACGCTTGCGGACCACGAACGCCGCTCGGCCGCTCGATGAGCGGCGATGGCCTGCCGCCGCTGCGGGAAGTCATCCAGCGGCACGGCCTCGCGGCGAAGAAATCGCTCGGCCAGAATTTTCTCCTCGACCTGAACCTTACCGGGAAAATCGCGCGGGCGGCCGGCGATCTCGCCGGCTCCACGGTCGTGGAAATCGGGCCGGGACCGGGCGGCCTGACGCGCACGCTTCTCTTCAACGGCGCGGCAAAGGTGATTGCCGTCGAGCGCGACGAGCGCTGCCTGCCCGCGCTGGAGGAGATCGGCGCGCACTATCCCGGCCGTCTGGAAATCGTGGCGGCAGACGCGCTCAAGATCGACCTCGCCGGCCTCGCCCGTGGCGAACGGCCGGTCCGCATCGTCGCCAACCTGCCCTACAATATCGGCACGGAGCTTCTGATCCGGTGGCTGACGACAGCCGAATGGCCGCCTTTCTATGCATCCATGACGCTCATGTTCCAGCGCGAGGTGGCGGAGCGTATCGTGGCGAGGCCAGGCGACAGCGCCTATGGCCGCCTCGGCGTTCTCGCCGGCTGGCGAACGGAAGCGAAAATCCTCTTCGACGTGCCGCGCCAGGCTTTTACGCCGCCGCCGAAGGTCACTTCCTCCGTCGTCCACTTGGTGCCGCGCGACGCCCCGATGGCAGCGGACTTGCGGGCGCTCGAAAATGTGACCCGCGCCGCGTTCGGCCAGCGCCGCAAGATGCTGCGGCAGAGCCTGAAGCCGCTCGGCGGCGACGCGCTGCTCGCCGCGGCCGGCGTCGACGGCACGCGCCGGCCGGAGACGCTTTCGATCGCGGAGTTCGTGACGCTTGCCAATTCGGTCGGCAGGACGAGCTCCTAGGCCGGCTGTTCCGCCAACAGGCCGGAGACGAATTCGAAAAGGCCGGGACGTCGGTCGCGGCGCAGCCTTTCGGCGGTGGCGATCGCGCGCACCGCCGCAAAGGCGCGGTCGAGGTCGTCATTGACGACCACATAGTCGTATTCGCGCCAGTGCTCGATCTCTATGCGCGCATTCTTCAGCCGCGTCTCGATGGTGGTGTCGGAATCCTCCGCGCGCCGCTTCAACCGCGATTTCAGCTCCCGCATCGACGGGGGCAGGATGAAAATTGAGACGATATCGGCCCGCATTTTTTCGTTGAGCTGCACCGCGCCCTGCCAGTCGATGTCGAACAGCATGTCGCGGCCCGCTGCCATCGCCGCCTCGGCCGCCTCGCGCGGCGTGCCGTAAAAATTGCCATGCACCTGCGCCCATTCGAGCAGCGCGTCCGAATCGCGCAGCCTCTCGAATTCGCGCTGCGAAACGAAGTGGTAGTGCACCCCGTCGATCTCGCTGCCGCGGCGCGGCCGGGTCGTCACGCTCACCGAAAGCTCCAGCGACGGATCGCTCTCGAGCAGGTTGCGCGCGATCGTCGACTTGCCCGCTCCCGACGGAGAGGACAGCACCAGCATCAGCCCGCGACGGCGGATGGCGGACGCGTCTTGCAGCATGCGCTACTCCAGATTCTGCACCTGTTCGCGGAAGCGGTCCACCACGGCCTTCAGCTCGAGGCCGACCGCCGTTATCGTCGCCGCGTTCGACTTGGAGCACAACGTATTCGATTCGCGGATGAATTCCTGCGAAAGAAAGTCGAGCTTCCGCCCTACCGCTCCGCCGGCAGCGAGCAGCGAGCGCGCCGAAGCGACATGCGTCTTCAGCCGGTCGATCTCCTCGCGGATATCGGCCTTGGTCGCCAGGAAGGCGGCTTCCATGGCGAGCCGGCCCTCGTCGAGCGCCGGCATCGCGTCGACGATCAGCTTGAGCTGTTCGGCGAGCCGCGCCCGGATCGCCTGCGGCTCGCGCGAAGGGTCGGTTTCGGCGGTGAGCGTCAGCGCCTCGATCTCATCCACGTGGCCGAGAAGCAGCCGGCCAAGGGCCGCTCCTTCCTGAAGCCGCGCCCGTTCCAGCCCGGCAAGCGCTTCGTCGAGCGCTGCCATGATCGTCGCATCGAACGCGGCCGCCTCTTCTTCGGTCGACAGCGGATCGGCGAATTCCAGGATGCCGCGCAAGGCGAGCAACCCGTCGGCGCGCGCCGGCGCGAAGCCGAATTCCCGCTCGAGCCGCTTGGCCAGAGCCGAGACGTCCTTGAGCAGCATCTCGTTGATAATGGGCGCCGCCGTCACGTCTTGGCGGGTCAGGTTCAGCGCGGCATAGAACTGCCCACGCGAAAAGCGTCTCTGGAAGGCCTGTTTTGCCGGCTGTTCGATGCGCTCAAGTCCCGGCGGCAGGCGCAGGCGCACCTCCAGCCCCTTGCCGTTGACGGA
>JBQCFH010000137.1:0-4882 GCA_051959385.1 Rhizobiaceae bacterium
CCCCGGGGGGCCGGCCCGCCTGCTCCACCCCCCCCCGTCAGGTCCCCGCGCGGGGCGGGCGCCGCGCCGCCTCGAAGGTAATGCACCCCCACCCCGGCGCGACGCGCCGACCCTCCCCACAAGGGGGAGGGTAAGACCTAACTCGCCACCGCCGCCGCCATCGCCGCGTAATGGAATGCGTCGAAGTTGCGAAGCGCCGGCGCGTCCGGAACATCCTTCAGGACGCGGTTGACGATGAACGGGACCACCTGCTCGGTCAGCCCGCCATGCGAGCGCAGCGGTTCGTTGAGCGCCTTGAGGTCGTGCCGGTGCTCGGACGTGCCGATCGTCTTGTTCTCGCCCGAGACCATGACGATGTCGCCGATGCGATCCGCCGGAAGCTCGAAGCGGCGACACGCCTCCTCGCGGCCTATGACCAGCGTCATGTCCTCCACCTTGCGGAGCTTCTCCATGATCGCTTCGCGATCCGCACCTTTCGGCAGGTAGGCGGTGGCAAACGAGCCGAGCGCGCCGTGATGCACCACGTAGGGATCGGTGATGGGCAGGATGACCCGTGCTGCATTCTTGCCGAGCCATTCGTCGAGCAGGTCCTGCACATAGACCACGTTCGGCGAGCCGTCGGCATGGTGCTTCGGCTTCATGCCGTGATCCGCGGTGACGACGATCGCCGCTCCCAGTCCGTCGAGCTCGGCCAGGTATTTGTCGAACATCGCGTAAAACGCGTTCGCTTCCTTCACCCCCGGTGCGTATTTGTGCTGCACGTAGTCGGTGGTGGTCAGGTACATCACGTCCGGGCGGAACTCCTTCAGGAGCTTGACGCCGGCGGCGAACACGAATTCCGACAGTTCCGCCGAATAGACCTCCGGTACGGGACGGCCGAGCCATTTCGAGGCGTTGTCGATGCCGTTCGCAGCCTTCGTCGTCGTGTCGGATTTCTCGGAGGAGAAGCAGATCGCCCGCCCCTCTTCATAGGCGAGCCCGTGGCCGAGCAACGCCCTGAGCTTGTCCTTCGCCGTCACCACCGCGACCCTGGCGCCGGCATCATAGAATGCCTTGAACACAGTCGGAGCGCGCAGGAACTTGGGGTCGTTCATCATCACCTCCTCGCCCGTCTCCGGGTTGTAGAGATAGTTGCCGCAGATGCCGTGCACCGCGGGCGGGCGGCCTGTCGCGATCGACAGATTGTTCGGATTGGTGAAGGAAGGCATCGCCCAATGCGCGAAGCGCACCGTCCCCTTCCTCTTGATCCGCTCCAGCGCCGGCATCAGCCCCGCCTCGATCGCTGCGTCCAGATAGGCCGGCTCGCAGCCGTCCAGGCAGATTGCAATCGCGCAAACCCGGGGCCACGCATAGCTGCGGCCATTCACCGAAACCGAAACGGGAGACATCTGGTTCATGCGATCATTCCTTGTCCAGGGGCATCAGGCGGCAAGCTTCGCCCGCTCGGCAATGGCGTGAGCGGGCGGAGCGGCGGTGCCGACGCCCATCTCCTTTAGCGACTGTTTCGCCGCCTCGACGACACGGCGCATCACGTGCTCGTCCATGCGGCCGATGCATCCGACCCGGAATGAATCGACGACCGTCAGCTTGCCCGGATAGATGATGAAGCCCTTCTCCTTCATCAGCTCGTAGAAGCGCGAGAAGACGAAATTCTCATGCGCGGGGCAGAAGAATGTGACGATGATCGGTGAAAGCCAGCGATCGGACAAGAGCGTCTCGAAGCCGAGTTCGCGCATCCCGGCGACCATCACGTCGCGGTTCCTCGCATAGCGGGCGCCTCTTCCGGCGACGCCGCCCTCCGCCTCGTGCATCTTGAGCGCCTCGATGAAGGCTGCGACGACATGCGTGGGCGGCGTGAAGCGCCACTGGCCGGTCTTCTCCATGGCGACCCACTGCGCATGGACGTCGAGGGAAAGCGAATGGCTGTTGCCCTTGGCCGCTTCGAGTTCGCTTTTCATCGCGATGACGAAGCCGAAGCCCGGCACGCCCTCGATGCATTTGTTGGCGGACGACACCATCGCCGCGTAGCGGATGTTCCGGACGTCGAGGTCGATGGCGCCGAAGGCGCTCATGGAATCGACCAGCAGCTTGCGTCCCCTCGCCTCCACGACGGCGGCGATCTCCGCCACCGGGTTGAGAATACCGGAGCTGGTCTCGCAATGGACGACGAGCACATGCGTGATCGCCGGATCGGCATCGAGCGCCGCTGCTACCTCGTCACCGCGCGGCGGCAGGTAGTCGCCCTTGTCGATCAGCGTATGGGCACGGCCGAGATATTGCATGGTCTGCGCGGCACGCAGCCCGTAGGCGCCGTTGGCGAGGATAAGCGCCTTGCCGTTCTTCGGCACGAAGGAGCCCAGCATGGCTTCCACGCAATACGTGCCGGACCCCTGCAGGGGCACGCAGTCATATTCGCCTTTGTTGTCGCCGGTGAGCGCCAGCAGACGGCGGCGCAGCTCGGCGGTCATCGCACGGAAATCGCCGTCCCACGAGCCCCAATCGCGCAGCATGGCCTGCTTGACCGAATAGGCCGTAGTAAGCGGTCCGGGGGTCAGCAGGTAGGGCTCGCCCATCGCGGGAGGCTCGAAACCGGGTGTCGATGCCTGCTTGACCATGGTTGCAATTCCTCCGCAACGTTGCTGCTGCCGGGCCATATAGGCGGAGGAGAATGTATTTGAGAAATCGTTATTTTGTATCTATCAATAAGCCTAGCTTATCGTAAGGATCGATCATGCGCTATGTCCAACTCCGCGCCTTCCACTACGTGGCCATATGCGGCGGCTTCTCCCGCGCCGCCGAGGAATTGCTGCTCACTCAACCCGCCATCTCCGACCAGGTCCGTAAGCTCGAGGAGGAATACGATATCCTGCTCTTCAACCGGCAGCGCAAGCAGGTCACGCTGACCCCGTCCGGGGAGAACCTGCTCGCGATCACGCGGCGCATGTTCGATACCGAGAACCAGGCCTTGGAACTGCTTTCCGAATCGCGCGCTTTGCGCGCCGGTACACTGCGGGTGGTGGCGGACGCCGCACACCATCTGCTGCACATCATAGGTCCGTTCCGGCAGAAATATCCCGGGATCCGCGTCACCATCCGCTCGGGGAATACGCGGACGGTGATTGAGAGCCTGTTCAGCTACGACGCCGACATTGGCGTCCTGGGCGAAGTGCCTGCCGGCCGCGAATACGAGACAATCAAGCTGAACTCCAGCCCGATCGTCGCCTATGTCGCGACGCATCATCCACTGGCCGCGCGCGGATCGCTGTCCTGGTCGGAACTTGCCCGGCAGCCGCTTGTGATGCGCGAACGCGGCTCGAAGACGCGCAAGAAACTGGAAGACGCCGCCCTCATGGCGGGTGTCGAACTTACATGCGCCATAGAGGCCGAGGGACGTGAAGCCGTGCGCGAGATCGTGGCTTCCGGGGCGGGTGTGGGTTTCGTCTCGGACGCTGAATTCGGTGACGATGCACGTCTTGCGAAACTGGTCATCGAAGGCGAACCGACATTGATGGACGAGGCGCTGATCTGCCTCAAGGAGCGTAGCCAGGCAAAGGCCATTCGCGCCTTTCTCGACATAGCCAGAAGCCTCAATCAGCATCAGCCTGTCGAGCATCAGTGACAACGCGCCAGAGGCCAATGCCCGCTACTCGTCCGCGGCATGCGAACGCTTTTGCGGCCCGGAGACATAGGTAACGGATCGTACTCGATACACGGTGACAGCGGCATGCCGAACGGGTTGCCTGTGGGAGGCGCTAAGCGGTCGACCGGTGGCGGCGGTAGCGAGCGCCCCCGCCGGCGGCGTATGAACTTTCGGCGCTACCGCGCGATCGCTTTGATTCCCCACTGCTCGAGGAGCGCGCTCAATTCCTCCGGCTGGAACGGTTTGGTCAGCACACGCAGAAGCGGATCGTTCGCAAACTCTTGCGGCAGACCGCTGTCGCCGTAGCCCGTCGCGAGTATGATCGGCATGTCTCCCCGAAATGCCCGGATGCGGCCGACCAGTTCGTCGCCCCGCGCATCGGGGAGGCCGACGTCCAGCACGATGGCCTTCAGTTCCTCGCCCGACGCTTCGAGAGCATTGAGCGCCTCTTCCGCCGTTCCTGCCTCTTCCACGTTGAATCCCGCATCGGCAAGGGTGTCCGCCACCAGCATCCGGATCAGCACCTCGTCATCGACGACCAGAACGGAGGGCGACGCTTCGGCGCGATCCAGGACCTCGCGCACTTTCTGGCCGAGCGCGGCAAAAGTGAACGGTTTCGGCAGCAGATCGACGCCCGCGTCGAGGCGGCCTTCATGAACCAGGGCGCTCCCTGCGTAGGCGGTGGTCAGCAGAACCTTTAGCGCGGGTCGTGCTCTGCCAATCTGCTCGGCGAGGCTGCGGCCGTCGATCTCCCCCGGCAGCCCCAGATCGGTGAGCAGGAGATCGATATCCGGCTTGCGCCGAACAACCTCCAGCGCCTCCTTGGCGTCGCAGGCTTCGAGAACGCTGTAGCCGAGTTCGCGCAGGCTGGTCGTCGTGTAGGCGCGCACGTTCTCATCGTCTTCGACGACCAGGATCGTATCGGCAAGGCTGCCCTTGGGCACGCCGGTGCTCGGCTGAGGCTGCGCGGGTAGCTCCTCGTCCCCATCGTAACGGGGCAGGAAGAGCTTCACTGTCGTGCCGATTCCGACTTCGCTGTAGATGTTCAGGTGACCGCCGCTCTGACGGACGAAGCCATATACGTGGCTCAAACCGAGTCCGGTGCCGTGGCCTTCCTGCTTGGTCGTGAAAAAGGGCTCGATGGCCTGGCTGCGCACTTCCTCGCTCATGCCCGTCCCCGTGTCGGCGACGGCGATCATCACATGCGGGCCCGGGCGGGCGTCCTCATGGATCTCGGCGTAG
>JBQCFH010000138.1:0-3628 GCA_051959385.1 Rhizobiaceae bacterium
CCCGCTTCCTGGTCGGTCGTCTTGCGGCTGGCGCCGCACGCCGCTGCGTATGTTGTCTGCCCGCACGACAGCGTGATCGCGGAGCGGCCGGATGGCGTGAATGCGGCCAAGTGGCTGGAAATATGTGGTGCCCAGGGGCGGAATCGAACCACCGACACGCGGATTTTCAGTCCGCTGCTCTACCAACTGAGCTACCTGGGCATCCGGCCTGCGAGGAGGCAACGCCGATATAGCGGAGGACGCTGCGGCTCCCCCGAAAGCGCGTGGGTTATACCCACGAGAATCCGACCTGTCCAGCGCCCGATTGCGGAATATCGGATTGCCCGGCAAGGCGCCCCAACCGGGGCGGGCGACGCGATTCAGATTGCCGCGGGGCGAGGGCCGCAGGCGATGCGCGATCGGACCTGGCACGTCGCCGTCCCGGCACGTCCGCGTCAAAGCGCGTCATGACCGATTGCGGCGATCTGATCGCTCCGGATCGGCGCGGGCAGTCATGCACCCTCTCGCCGCAGCAGCACCTCGCGCAGCACGACCGCATTGTTGTGCGCCTCGTCCGCGCTCGCGAAGAGAAGCGTGAGCGTGCCGGAGCGCGCGGCGCTCGCGAGCGCGTCAAGCTCGGCGTCCTTGTCCTTCAGTTCGGCCCTGTAGCGCTCCTTGAATTCCTCCCACCGGTCCGGGTTCGCGTGGAACCATTTGCGCAAGGCATCGCTCGGCGCGATCTCCTTGTCCCACCGGTCGAGCCCTGCGCGGTCCCTGGACATGCCGCGCGGCCATATGCGATCGACGAGAACCCGGCTGCCGTCGGAACCTTGCGCCGGGTCGTAGATCCTTTTTGTCCGGATCCGCCCGGCCGCATCGTCCGCCCTTTTCGTGTTCATGGCTCGCCTGCTTTCCGCATGCCTCACCCCGAACATATGGCCGCCGGCTCCGATCGCCAAATGCGTCCGCGCGCTCCTGGCCTCCGGCGTCGCCGGTCGGACTAATAGGGGAGAGATGGCCGGCGGCGCTCGGGCTGGCTTTTCGCCGGCGGCAGCGCGGCCTGGATCAGAACCGGTAGGCGAAGCGGATGCCCGCCGATTCCGCCCCATTGTTCGGCGTGCAAAGATCGGCGTTCGAGAAATGGTCGGCGTAGAGCTCGACCGAGGCATGTTCGGAGACGTCGTATCCGAGCCCCGCGCCGAGATGGAACAGCACCCTGCAGCCGAGATTCTTGTGCTCGGTCGAATGCTCGAGTTCCGTAGCCGAGGTCACAGCGCCGCCGAGGCTCCATGTGGCGTAGAGCCGGTCGGTGAAATGGGCGTCCCAGTTGAGGCCGGCATAGGCGAAGTGGATGGCATGCGGCGCGGTAGCGATATCGACGCCGATGACGGGCCGGGGCGAGCCGATCGCATAGAGGAAATCCGGCGAGGGCAGGAGCAGTTCGCCGTTGATCACCGCTCCGTTGAAATCATGCGTCGTGAAGATGCCGGTGTCGTAGGCTGCAAGCCCGAGTCGCAGTTCGAACTTGTTCGAATATTTGCCGATCAGGCCGAACCCCGGAAGAAGATAGCGGTCCTTGGCGCTTGCGGGGCCTGCCGTGAGCATGCCCGCGAGGAGCAAAGGCAATGCGAAAACCCATCCGGTCCTGGTCATGTCGAGTCCCGCGCGAATCACCCGCCAATAATGGGCTTGCAATTGCTAAAATGAGGTGTCAAGCGTGCGCCGCGTTTGGCGATGCGGCTTGTGGTGCCGCCTGCCTCCCCGATGCGGGGCGACGCAAACCAGTTTGACCGGGACGTTGCAATGAGAACAGCACGCGCGGGCGGATCATCCCAGCGCCAGCTTCGCGTCGGCGAGCAGGTGCGGCACGCACTCTCGGAAGTGCTGCAGCGTGGTGAGGTCGACGACGATCTCCTGCGCGGCACGGTGCTGTCGGTTTCGGAGGTGCGGATGTCGCCCGATCTCAAGATCGCCACCGCCTTCGTCTCGCCGATGGGCGCGGCGGATTCCGAGGCGGTCGTGGAAGCTCTGAATCGCCATGCGCGCTTCATTCGCGGCCGGCTTTCGCCGGCGCTGAGGCAGATGAAATTCATGCCGGAAATCCGTTTCCGGCTCGATACCAGCTTCGAGAATTTCGCCAGGATCGATCGCTTGCTGAAGTCGCCAGACGTGGCGCGGGACCTGGACGAGAAGGATGAGGAAGAATGAAAACGGGGAAGAACTGGCGCCCCACCTCCCCCTTGTGGGGAGGTCGCGCCGAAGGCGCGGGTGGGGGTGGATCAGCGGTGCCATCGAGCACCCCCACCCCGACGCTGCGCGTCGACCCTCCCCACAACGGGGAGGGTGGGTGCTGATGGCGCGCCGCGGCAGGAAGAAGGGCCGGCCGGTCTCAGGCTGGCTGATCCTCGACAAGCCCGTCGGCATGGGGTCGACCGAGGCCGTGTCCAAGGTGAAGTGGCTGTTCAAGGCCGAGAAGGCGGGCCATGCCGGCACGCTTGATCCGCTCGCTTCCGGCCTGCTGCCGATCGCGCTCGGGGAAGCGACGAAGACCGTGCCCTATGTGATGGACGGCGCCAAGGTCTATCGTTTCACCGTGGCCTGGGGCGAGGAGCGCTCCACCGACGACCTCGAAGGCGAGGTGACGGAGCGTTCGGAAAGTCGCCCGACCGAGGCGGAGGTGAGGGCGCTTCTGCCGCGCTATACCGGGGTCATCATGCAGGTCCCGCCGAAATTTTCCGCCGTCAGGATCGGCGGCGAGCGCGCCTACGATCTGGCGCGCGGCGGCGAAGCGATCGACCTGCCGCCGCGCGAGATCGAGATCGGCCGGTTCGATCTGGTCTCCTTGCCGGATGCCGGCCATGCGGTTTTCGAGATCGAATGCGGCAAGGGGACCTATGTCCGTTCGCTGGCGCGCGACATGGGCCGCGACCTCGGCTGCTACGGCCATGTTTCCGATTTGCGCCGCATCGAGGTCGAGCCCTTCACGGCGGACGATCTGGTGACGATCGAGGAGCTCGAGGCGGCCGCAGCGCCCGGCGGCGGCGAGGACGCCCCGGATTCGCCGTCTTCCTTCGCCGCGCTCGATACTTTGCTGGTCGACACGCTCTCGGCGCTCGATTGCCTTCCGCAGGTCAGGGTCGGCGACGACGCGGCGAACCGGATCCGCTCCGGCAATCCGGTGATCCTGCGCGGCCGCGACGCGCCGGTCGAGGCGCCGGAGGCTTGCGTCACCGTGCATGGCCGGCTCGTCGCCATCGGCGCGATCGAGGCCGGCACGTTCAAGCCCAAGCGGGTCTTTTCCTTCTGATCCACTGACCTGGGCCGCCTCGGGCGCTTTTTCGCCTTTTGCGGCCATTAATCTTTCCCATGGATGCCCGTTCCTGTTAATCCGGGAGCAGGCATGGAATCGGGCCACATGCGTTCGCGCGGCTCCGACCGAGCAGGACATGGATCTGAACAGCAAGGCATCTGCGATATCCGGCGAAGGGTCGCATTCCGGCAGTTCCGGAAGCCAGTCGCATGGCGGCAAAATGACGAGGCCGAAGCCCATCGCGGCCTACCTGATGCTTATGGTCGCCGTGCTGATCATCCCGATGATCGCCTTCTCGGTGCTCCTGCTCCAGCGCAACAACACCGCGCAGCAGAAGGT
>JBQCFH010000139.1:0-2609 GCA_051959385.1 Rhizobiaceae bacterium
TCGAGCGTTCGACGCTCTTCATGGAAGCGCTCAACGTCGACGAGATGGTCGGCCAGGTTCTCGCCTCCGAAGGCTTCACGAGCGTCGAGGAGGTCGCCTATGTGGACCAGGACGAGATCTCCTCGATCGACGGCTTCGACGAGGATACGGCGACCGAAATCCAGACCCGCGCCCGCGAATATCTGGAGCGCATCGAGGCCGAGCACGACGCCCGCCGCAAGGAACTCGGCGTCTCCGACGAGTTGCGGGAGATCCCCGGAATGACGACCGCCATGATGGTGGCGCTCGGCGAGGACGGGGTGAAGACGGTCGAGGATTTCGCCGGCTATGCGGTGGACGATCTCACCGGCTGGAAGGAGCGCAAGGACGGGGAGACCAAGATGTATCCCGGCGTGCTTGCCGATTTCGGCACCACCCGCGCCGAGGCCGAGCAGATGGTGCTCGCGGCGCGCCTCAAGGCGGGCTGGATCAGCGAGGCCGATCTCGCTGCCGAGGAAGAAGAAGCCGGCGAGAGCGCCGAGCTGACCGGCGCCTGAGCCATGTTGGACCGAGGCTGGAGCGATCGGGTAGTTGAAACCATTGGAGCCCATGAACGAGCGCACATGCATCGTGACGCGCAAGGCGGGCGGGGCCGACGGCCTCATCCGCTTCGTTCGCGGGCCTGACGGTTCGGTCGTCCCGGATCTCAAGAGGACATTGCCCGGACGCGGCTGCTGGGTGACGGCGGATCGCGTCCATGTCGACAAGGCGGTGCAGCGCAAGCTCTTCGCCCGCGCGCTCAAGGCGGATGTAACGGTTCCGCCGGAGCTCGGCGAAACCGTCGACGCCCTGCTCTCCAAGGCCGTCCTTGGGGCGCTCGGGCTGGCCCGCAAGGCCGGCTCGGTGGCTCTCGGGGCGGCCAAGGTCGAGGACACGGTGCGCAAGGGGGCGGCGCTCGTGGTCCTGCATGCGCGCGAGGCCTCGGAAGACGGCGTGCGCAAGATCGCCTCGGCGCGCCGGGCGACCGTCCACGCCGGCGGCCCGGATATCCCCGCCTACAAACTCTTTTCCGAGGCCGAATTGGGTTTGGCATTTGGGGGCACAAATGTGATACATGCTGCCGTGCTCGCCGAGGGCGCGGGCCGGGCGGTATTGAAGCGCGTGGTGGCGCTCGACCGTTTCCGGGGCGGTTCCCCGGAAGAGGATTTCGAAGTTGCGGCAGCAGCGGATGCGGTCGGCGCCGCAGGAAGTGCGGCCGCAGAGGATGTGGAATGAGTGATATCAAATCGAGTGACGACAAGACCCTGAGCGTCAGCACCAAGAAGACGCTGACCCTGAAGCGGCCCGGCATGGAGCAGGGCACCGTGCGGCAGAATTTCTCGCATGGCCGCACGAAGTCCGTCGTCGTCGAGACGAAGAAGCGCAAATTCTCGATGCCGGGCGAACGGGCCGAGCCGGCCAACGTCGCCGCGCCGAAGCTGCGGACGCCGCAGCCCGCCCCGCAGGCAAGGCCTGCAGCCGAGCCGCAACCCGCCCGCCCGACGGTGTCGGAGCGGTCCGGCGTCGTGCTGAACGAATTGTCGCGCGACGAGATGGAGGCGCGCCGCCGGGCGCTTGAGGATTCCAAGCTGCGCGAGGTCGACGAGCGACGCCGCGCCCAGGAAGAGGCCAAGCGGCGGGCGGAGGAAGAGGAGCGCCGCCGCCGCGAGCGCGAGGAGTCGGCCCGCCGCCAGGCGGAGGAAGAGGCCAGGATCAAGGCGGAAGCCGAAGCCCGGCGCCGCGCCGAGGAAGAGGCCCGCCGGCGTGCTCCGACCGATGCCGCCGGCGTCGCCGAGGAGATCGAGGAAGAGACACGCAGCCGCGGCCCCGGCGCCCGGCGCGGAATTCCGGCAAAGCCCGAAGTTGCCCGGCCGGCGCGGCCGGCGAAAGGTGAGGAAGACCGCCGTCGCGGCAAGCTCACCCTCAATGCGGCGCTTTCGGACGAAGACGCGCGCGGCCGCTCGCTGTCGTCGATGCGGCGGCGCCAGGAGAAGTTCAAGCGCGCCCTGCACCAGGAGCCGCGCGAGAAGATTTCCCGCGAGGTGGTGCTTCCGGAGACCATCACGATCCAGGAACTGGCGAGCCGCATGGCCGAGCGGGCCGTCGACGTCGTGAAGTTCTTCATGAAGCAGGGCCAGATCATGAAGCCGGGCGACGTCATCGACGCCGACACGGCGGAACTGGTGGCCTCCGAATTCGGCCACACGGTCAAGCGCGTCATGGAATCGGATGTCGAGGAAGGTCTCTTCAACGTCGAGGACGATCCGGCGCATCTCGAGCCGCGCCCGCCCGTCGTGACCATCATGGGCCATGTCGACCACGGCAAGACCTCGCTTCTCGACGCGATCCGCGACGCCAATGTCGTATCCGGCGAGGCCGGCGGCATCACCCAGCATATCGGTGCCTATCAGGTCGAGAAGGACGGACAGAAGATCACCTTCATCGATACGCCCGGCCACGCCGCCTTCACGGCAATGCGCGCCCGCGGCGCCCAGGCCACCGATATCGCGGTGCTGGTCGTGGCGGCCGATGACAGCGTCATGCCGCAGACGGTTGAATCCATCAACCACGCCAAGGCGGCAGGTGTCCCG
>JBQCFH010000140.1:0-5704 GCA_051959385.1 Rhizobiaceae bacterium
TGGTCGCCGAACTTTTCCGCCGCTTGCGCCACGAAATCGGGATCGGCGACGGCGGCCGAGTTGATCGACACCTTGTCGGCGCCGGCGAGAAGGAGCTTGCGGATATCCTGCAGCTTGCGCACGCCGCCGCCGACCGTCAACGGCATGAAGCACTGCTCGGCCGTGCGCGCCACCACGTCGAAGATCGTCTCGCGGTTGTCGGAGGAAGCGGTGATGTCGAGGAAACAGAGCTCGTCCGCGCCGGCCGCGTCATAGGCTTTCGCGGCCTCGACCGGATCGCCGGCATCGATCAGGTCGACGAAATTGACGCCCTTAACGACGCGGCCGTCCTTGACGTCCAGGCAGGGGATGACGCGGGCTTTGAGGGTCACCGGACGGTCGCCTCTTTTCTTCCCTGCGCGCCCTCGCCGCTGCGCGGCTGCGGGCGACGCGGGCGGTCCTTGACGTCGAGACAGGCGATGATGCGGGCTTTGAGGGTCAATTGGCACCCTGCCCGAACATGCCTTGGTAGAGCTCGCCTAGGTTCAGCGTGATCCCGAATGCCGCCAGCCGCACCTCCCCATCCAAGCCAAAGACCTGTTCCGGCCCTTGCCATGCGTCGGCTGCCTCACGCGACCAGAGCCAGATCCGGGGCTCGTCCTGCGATAGAATGAGATAATGTTTCAGCGTCGGCAGGCCGGTGTAATCGGCTACCTTCTCGCCGAAGTCGCGACTGTAGGATGACGGCGACAATATCTCGGCGAGCAACAGCGGATGGCTTGCGGCGAGATCGGTGCCCTTGCTCGTCGCCGTTTCCATGTCGACGAAAATATCGGGATAGCGCACGCCGTCCGGCGTCTTGACGCCAAAATCCGCGGAACCGACCGTATAGGGCGGGAAAGGAAGGTGCGCGAGCAAGGCGGCCGTCAAGCGCGCTGCCAGCCGCGCATGGTTCTTCGTCGTATTGATCATCAATTCGACCACCCTCCCCCTGACGAATTCACGCTTTCCCTCGCGCCCCTCGTTCCAGCGCAGGAATTCGTCCGGAGTGGTCGGATATCGCGTCTGCAGATTCATGTGACTAGTCTAGCAGACCGGGCACGGCTTTGTGAGTCCCGCCGAGGATCGCCAGCGCCGCCTTCGGGTCGATGCGGCCGTCATAGAGCGCGCGGCCGGAGATCGCGCCTTCAAGCTTTTGCGCATCGGGCATTGTCATGCGGCGTATGTCGTCGAGAGAGGCGAGCCCGCCCGAAGCGATCACCGGGATAGAAACGGCGTTCGCCAAGTCGATCGTCGCATCCCAGTTGATGCCGGAGAGCACACCGTCGCGGTCTATGTCGGTATAGATGATCGCCGCCACGCCGGCTCCCTCGAACTTTTGCGCCAGTTCGATGGCACCAAGCTCGGAGGCTTCCGCCCAGCCCTCGACCGCCACCTTGCCGCCGCGTGCGTCGATGCCGACGGCGATCCTGCCGGGAAACAGGCGACAGGCCTCGCGCACAAGTTCCGGATCGCGCACCGCCACCGTCCCCAGGATCACGCGCGCCAGCCCGCGGTCCAGCCAGTCCTCGATCTGCGGGAGGGTGCGAATGCCGCCGCCGAGCTGCACAGGATTTCTCGTCGCCTTGAGGATGGCGCCGACCGCCGCGCTATTGACCGACTGGCCGGCGAAGGCGCCGTTCAGGTCGACGACATGCAGCCAGCGAAAGCCCTGCTCCTCGAAGGCGCGGGCCTGCGCCGCCGGATCTTCGTTGTAGACGGTGGCGGTCGCCATGTCGCCGAGTTTCAGGCGCACGCACTTGCCGTCCTTGAGGTCGATGGCGGGGAAGAGGATCACGGCTTCCACCTCAAAAAATTGGCGATCAGCGCCAGGCCGAGCGCCTGGCTCTTCTCCGGGTGGAACTGCGTGCCGGCACGGTTGTCGCGCGCCACCGCCGCCGTGACCGGCCCGCCATAGTCGGCAACCGCCAGCACGTCCTCGGCGCGCGCGACGTCGAGGTGGTAGGAATGCACGAAATAGGCGTGCAACCCATTCGCTCCGGTCGGAATGCCGGCGAAGAGCGGGTGGGCGCGTTTGAGCTCGATCGTGTTCCAGCCGATCTGTGGCACCTTCAGCGCCGGATCGGCCGGCTCGATCTCCTTCACGTCGCCCGCGATCCAGCCGAGGCCACGCGTCACCGTCTTTTCCAGCCCGCGCTCCGACATCAACTGCATGCCGACGCAGATGCCGAGGAAAGGCCGGCCCCTGGCGACCACGGCTTCCTCGATCGCCTCGACCATGCCGGGCACCGCGTCGAGCCCGGCGCGGCAGTCGGCATAGGCGCCGACGCCCGGCAGCACGACGCGGTCGGCGGTCCGCACGCGCTCGGCGTTTGCCGTGAGGTCGATTTCGGCGCCGATGCCGGCTTCGCGGCTCGCCCGCTCGAAGGCCTTGATGGCCGAGCGCAGATTGCCCGACCCGTAATCGATGATGGCGACGCGCATCTCAGCGATGACCCGGATAGTGGAGCAATCCCAGCGCCGGCGCCGTGCCCCGCCGGCGCACCGCTGCCGGCGCGGAAGGGGGCGCCGAAGGCTCATAGGTCGGTTCGCTGGCCGCGCTCGCGCCGGCGTCGGCCAGATAGCGGATCGCCGCCTCGTCGCCGCTATTCGCCTCGACCGCGCCCCATTCGCGCCAGCCGCGCCGCCTCAGCGCCGCCATGCGCAGCGCCGGCGCCTCGAAGCCGAGGCCGAACGCCAGGAGAAACGAGACGGCGACCGCAGCCGCCTGCAGTCCCTCGACATCCCCGAGCGCCGAAAGCCCGACCATAGCGGCGAAAACCAGCCCCGCCTCGATCCATAGCCGGTACCAGAGCAACCAGAACACCGAGAGCAGGAAGGCCAGCCAATGAAAGCCGTCGCGGACGAACACCGCACGCTCACGCTGAGGCGCGCCGGGCGGCTCGAAGATGACGTAGCTCGCCACAGCCTAGCCTTTCAGCGTGCCCTTGGTGGACGGCACCGCGTTCGCCTGGCGCGGATCGGGCTCGATCGCGGCGCGCAGCGCCCGCGCCACCGCCTTGAAGCAGGTCTCGGCGATGTGGTGGTTGTTGGCGCCATAGTGGTTCAGCACATGCAGGGTGATGCCGGCATGCTGCGCAAGCGCATTGAAGAACTCGCGCACCAGTTCGGTGTCGAACGTGCCGATCCTGGGCGATGAGAACTCGACGTTCCACACCAGATAGGGCCGGCCGGACACGTCGACCGCCGCCTTGGTCAGGGTCTCGTCCATGGCAAGGTCGATCGAGGCATAGCGGGCGATGCCGCGCCGCTCGCCGAGCGCCCTGGCGATCGCCTGGCCGAGCACGATGCCGGTATCCTCGACCGTATGATGGTCGTCGATGTGCAGATCGCCCTTCGCTTTCACGGTCATGTCGATCAGCGAATGGCGCGAAAGCTGCTCCAGCATATGATCGAAGAAGCCGACGCCGGTGGCGATGTCGGAGCGCCCCGTCCCGTCGAGATCGACGGCGACGGTGATCGCGGTTTCCTTCGTCGTGCGGCTGGCTTCCGCCCTGCGCGCGTCCTTGCCGGCAGCCATATTGGATCCTCTGCTGTGCCCGGAAAACGGGAGCCTTCTACCAGCATGGGGTTACCAATTCCAGTTCCCGATCCAGATACAAGCCCGCCGCAGGTGCTTGCGATCAAGAGGGCTCTGCATACATAACGGCTTTCAGTCCTCGTACCGCGCCGCCTGCCATCGGGGACGGCGCGAAATCGGAGCAAAATATGTCGAATGAATTGACCATGCACGCCACGACCATCGTGACCGTGCGCAAGGGCGGCAAGGTCGTGATCGCCGGCGACGGCCAGGTCAGCCTCGGCCAGACCATCATGAAGGGCAACGCCAAGAAGGTGCGCCGCATCGGCAAGGGCAACGTGATCGCCGGCTTCGCAGGGGCCACCGCCGACGCCTTCACGCTTCTGGAGCGGCTGGAGAGCAAGCTCGAGCAATATCCCGAACAGCTGACGCGCGCCTGCGTCGAGCTTGCCAAGGACTGGCGCACTGACCGCTACCTGCGCCGGCTGGAAGCGATGATGCTGGTCGCCGACAAGCAGGTCACGCTGGCGCTCACCGGCACCGGCGACGTGCTCGAGCCGGAACACGGCGTCATGGCAATCGGCTCGGGCGGCAATTACGCGCTGGCGGCGGCCCGCGCGCTGATCGACACCGACAAGGACGCCGAGGAAATCGCCCGCATCGCCATGAAGATCGCCGCCGATATCTGCGTCTACACCAACCAGAACGTCGTCGTGGAAACGCTGGACGCCGCATGACGGCGTCGACGGCCCGGCCCGGCCAACCAATCCCGGACAAAGCGTGGCGGACAGGCCTGCTCGTCGCTGCCGGTCTGCTCGCCATCCAGGCGCTGGCGCTCCGTTTCGAGGGGCATCCTGCGATCTGCGCCTGCGGCTATGTAAAGCTCTGGCAGGGCGTGGTGCAGAGTTCGGAGAACTCGCAGCATATCAGCGACTGGTACAGCTTCTCGCACGTCATCCACGGCTTCCTGTTCTACGGCCTGCTCAGGCTCGTTGCGCCGCGCCTTCCGGTCGGCGCGAGGCTGGCGCTGGCCGTCGGCATCGAAGGCCTGTGGGAGATCGTCGAGAACAGCGAATTCGTCATCAACCGCTACCGCGAAGGGACGATCTCGCTGCAATACTACGGCGACAGCATCCTGAACTCGCTCTGCGATACGCTGTTCATGATGCTGGGTTTTGTGATGGCGGCCAGGCTCCCTATATGGGTGGTCGTGACGCTCGCCATCCTCTTCGAGATCGGCGTCGGCATCGTCATCCGCGACAACCTGACCCTCAACATCATCATGCTGCTGCACCCATTCGATTCCATCCGGCAGTGGCAATCGGGAATATAGAAATGAGTACATTTTCTCCGCGTGAGATCGTTTCCGAGCTCGACCGTTTCATCATCGGCCAGAAGGATGCCAAGCGCGCCGTGGCCATTGCGCTCCGCAACCGCTGGCGCCGCCAGCAGCTCGAAGGCCAGATGCGCGAGGAGGTGATGCCGAAGAACATCCTCATGATCGGCCCGACCGGCGTCGGCAAGACCGAGATATCGCGGCGGCTGGCCAAACTCGCGGGCGCGCCTTTCGTCAAGGTCGAGGCGACCAAGTTCACCGAGGTCGGCTATGTCGGCCGCGACGTCGAGCAGATGATCCGCGATCTGGTCGAGGTCGCGATCGGCCTCGTGCGCGAGAGAATGCGCGAGAACGTCAAGGCGCGCGCCCACATCAACGCCGAGGAGCGCGTGCTGGAGGCGCTGGTCGGCAAGACGGCGAGCCCGGCGACGCGCGAATCCTTCCGCAAGAAGCTGCGCGACGGCGAACTGGACGACAAGGAGATCGAGATCGAGGTCGCCGACACCGGCAGCCCGATCGGCGGTTTCGAGATACCGGGCATGCCGGGCGCCAATATCGGCGTCATGAACCTGAACGACATGCTGTCGAAGGCGATGGGCGGCCGCACCAAGACGCGCAAGACGACGGTCAAGGATTCCTACCAGCATCTGATCAACGACGAATCCGATAAGCTGCTCGACCAGGACGAAGTCGTGCGGCAGGCGCTGGAATCGGCGGAGAACGACGGCATCGTCTTCATCGACGAGATCGACAAGGTGGCGACCCGCGAGGGCGGCATCGGCGCCGGCGTCAGCCGCGAGGGCGTGCAG
>JBQCFH010000141.1:0-5060 GCA_051959385.1 Rhizobiaceae bacterium
CTTCGCGAACCACCTCTCCCCCTGAAGGGGTAGAGGACGGGGCGCCAAGCTGGACACCCGTCCTCGCCCCCCCGAAGTGGGGGAGAGGTGGTTCGCGAAGCGAACCGGAGAGGGGGCGTGCATTCTCATACGCGGTCGCCCGCAATCAATACTCTCAAATCGCATGCCCATGTGATCTTCCCGCCGCCTTCCCGCGGATATGCTCCAGCACGCTTTTGACGCTCGCGCCAAAGCGCGCATTCGGCTGGCGCACGCCATGGCTCAGGAGCGTGCGGCGCACCGCCGGCGCGGCGCCGGCGATATAGAAGCGCACGCCGGCGCGGGATGCCTTCTGCGCCGCCCCGGCGATCACATTGGCGGCGGTGGAATCGAGGAAGGGCACCTTCGAGCAGTCGAGCACGAAGTTACGCCGCCTGTCGGCGATGCGGTCGAGCACGGTGCCGACGGTCGCCGCCGCGCCGAAGAAGAACGCGCCGGAGATGTGGTAGACCACCGTATCCGGATCGCTCGCCTCGGAGGCGTCATATCGGACGCGTGCGCCGTTGGCGGAATCGGGCACGTCCTCATCGGGCGGCGGCGCATGGGCCTCGACGGCGACCGCATGCGCCATGCGGTTGATGAAGAGGAGCGCCCCAAGCGCGAAGCCGACGACAATGCCCGTCGTCAGATCGCGGAAGACGACGAGCGCGAAGGTCGCGATCAAAACGAGCGCATCGCCGCGCGAGGAGCGGATGAGCGCCGCGAAAGCCGGGCGCTCTACCATGTTCCAGGCCACCACCGCGAGCACGCCGGCGAGCGCCGCCAGCGGGACATAGGCGGCGAGCGGCGCGGCGACGGCCATGAACAGGAGCACGAATATGGCGTGGAAGAAGCCGGAAAGCGGCCCGTGCGCGCCGGCCCTGATGTTGGTGGCCGTGCGTGCGATCAGGCCGGTGACGCAGATGCCGCCGAAGAGCGGCGAGACGATGTTGGCGAGCCCCTGCGCCACGAGCTCGCAATTGGAGCGGTGGCGGCGGCCGGTCATGCCGTCTGCGACCACGGCCGACAGCAGCGATTCGATGGCGCCCAGCAGCGCGAAGGATATCGCGTCCGGCAGCACGTCCAGCATGCGCCCGGCGCTGAGGACGGGAAGCGTCGGCTCCGGCAGGCTGCGCGGGATGCCGCCGAAGCGGCTGCCGATCGTCTCCACCGGCAGGCCGAAGGCGGTAACCGCGAGGGAGGCGAGGGCGACCGCGATCAGGAAGGCGGGCCAGGCGGGGCGCAGGCGCTTCACCGCCAGGATCGCGCCAACCGTCAGCGCCGCAACCAGGATCGCGGCGGGATTCGCCGTGCCCGCGGCCTTGCCGAGCACGATCAGCCTGGGAATGAAATCGCCCGGCTCCTTGCCGGCCAGCGTGAGGCCGAAGAGATCGTGCAACTGGCTGGCCAGGATGATGACCGCAATGCCGGCGGTGAAGCCGACCGTCACCGGATAGGGGATGAATTTCACATAGGTGCCGAGCCTCAGGTAACCCGCCGCGACCAGCATCACGCCCGCCATCATGGTGGCGAGGAAAAGGCCTTCGATGCCGTGCCGGTCGACGGTCGCCGAGACAAGCACGATGAAGGCGCCCGCCGGTCCGCCCACCTGGAAGCGGCTGCCGCCGAACAGCGCAATGACGGCGCCTCCGATGATCGCCGTGTAGAGGCCGCGCTCCGGCGCCACATGCGAGGCGATGGCGATCGCCATCGAAAGCGGCAGCGCGACGATCGCCACGGTCAGTCCGGCGATGATGTCGGCGCGCAGATGCGCCGGCCGGTAGCCTTCCCTCAGGACGGTGATCAGTTTCGGCGTGTAGAGTTCCCGGAAGCCCGGCCTATGAGGCTCGGGGCGCGAGGCGGCGTCCATTGCGACATCCAGACGGCGCGGCCCGGCGCGCCGAAACAGAGCCGATCCCGCCGGCCCGCGGGCGCCGGCGGCACTTCAGCGGGCGGATGCCTCGGGCGGCGACTTCAGCCTGACGCCACGGCCGCCGCCGTCGCTCGCCTGGTTGTCCCCGATGAGCACGACGCCGGCTTCCTCGAGCGCCTGGATCACCTTGACCAGCGTATCCACCACGCCGCGCACGACGCCTTCGGAGGCTTCCATGCGCTGCACGGTGGGCAGCGAGACGCCGGCGCGTTCGGCCAGCGTCTTCTGGTCCATCCCGATCAGCGCGCGCGCGGCGCGCATCTGCGCTGCCGTGATCATGCCGGGGTGCCCGTTGAGAATGCAGGATGCACGTATAGTCCCCTTATAGTGATGTTTCAAGCATCAATTCTGCTGGAAAAATATCAAGCTTCAGCGGCTGCCGGCGTAGGGGCCGAAAGTGATGAGGGCGACGGCGACGATGGCGAGCGCGATGCCGGCGCCCTGCATGGCGTTGACCTTCTCGCCGAAGACGAGGAAAGCCAGAAGATTGACGGCGGCGAGCTGCACGACGGCCGAGAGCGAGAGGGCCACGCCCATGCCGACGCCCTGGATCAGGCGCATGATGATCAGATTGCCGAGCGAATAAAGCGCGAGCGTGAGCAGGAGCAGGCTGACGCCGGGCTGCACGGCCCAGCTTTTGGCGGAAGCGGCGGCGAGTACGAAAACGAGTGTGGAGGCGGCAAGCTGCAGCAGGGACCAGACGCTCAAGCAAAAGCCTCCGCGCGAAAGACCGGACATCGTTTTGAACAGCGGCGGCCGGCGTTCGCAGCGCCGGCCGCGTACGATTTGTCCGGCAATCGCGCGGCGGCGTCAAGACGTGCGGGCGGCGCTGCGACGCCGCTCGGCAAAGCCGCCGGGCCTCGGGCGATGCGCAACGGCTCTCCGGCCGCGCAATAATCCGGATCAGCATGCGCGCGAAATAGAGGCTCTGTTGCGGCGCGACCACACTGTGTCCAGCCGGTAACAGTCACGGCCTAGAGTGACGGGACGATGCTCCGCAGCGCGCGAAAGCGGTGGACGTGAATCGTCGGCTTTGGCAGCATCATGGTTAATGGAGACGGCGGCGGACGAGCATCGGGGACGGGCTGCAACGGGGCTTCGGCTTACGGGGTGCTGCCTCCAGACGACGGAGATCAGACCGCGGTCTCCGACGTAATCCGTCCCGGCAAGGCCGGTTGACGGCCAGGACAGAGGCCAGTGGTTCGGCGGGGGCGCATTCGGGAACCACTGGCCCGCGTCAGGGCGGCGCGGCCGCCCCGAAATCCTCACACCCCATCTTTCGGAAGCAGACGGCCATGCTGGCTGTCGCCGCGCCGGCGCGATCCGAAATTTGATCGGCCATCGAAGCATCCAAATCCCGTGGCGGGCATTTAGAGCATTGTCGCTGCCGGCCGGATGGAGCCGGCCGTTATCGTCGGGGGATTTCGGAAAGGACCAGATCCATGAAGAGAACCATCGTCGCCGCGGCGCTGGCGCTGAGCTTCGCGGCCACCGCCTCCTATGCGCAGACCAGTACCCCGGAGCCGACCCCGCCCAAGCCGCCCGCCGGCGGGGCGCCGGAAGCGGCGCCGCCCCCGCCGCCGCATCACCCCGGCCCCGAGGCCAAGGGCCATCCCGACGAGATGGGCGGAATGAAAGGCAAGTGGCAGCGCGATACGGGCATGAAGCATCACATGATGATGATGTCGAAGGGTGCGCGCATCCGCGTGCGCGACGGCGACCTCCGTGTCAGCGTCAAATGCGCCGAGGACGATTCGACCGCCGAATGCGGCCAGACCGTCATCAGGATCCTGAAGGAGATGCAGTCGTCAGACCAGTCAGGCTACCAGGACCAGAACGACGAGGATTCCGGCAATGGCGGCGACGATTCGATGAACGAATGAGCGCGCTCAACGAATAGGCCAGGCAGGCGCCGTCCGCGGCGCCTGCCGGTTCGCCGCGGGCCAGCCGGACCGGCGCGGCCGCTCAGGCGCGGCGGGCGGAGGGAGCGGCGTTGCGCGGCTTCTTCTTCGGGCCGGGGATCAGCCCTTCGCGCTGCGCCTGCTTGCGGGCGGCCTTGCGCGAACGGCGGATGGCCTCGGCCTTCTCGCGGGCGCGGCGCTCCGACGGCTTTTCATAGGAACGGCGCGACCGCATCTCGCGGAAGATGCCCTCGCGCTGCATTTTCTTCTTCAGCGCGCGCAGCGCCTGTTCGACATTGTTATCGCGTACGAGTACCTGCAATGACTCATCCTGACGTTGGAGTAACGTGATGCGCCGCAAGGCGGTGCAAGCGGTTTCATGGTGATGCGCCGCATATAGGGCGGCACGGGCGGTCCGGCCAGAGCCTCGGGCCGCATGCGAGGGCCTCGCCATAGCAGCTTCGAGCCGCGATGCCCACCCCACCGCCACGCAAATCCGCTTCCCACCGCGGGCCGAAATCTCTATACGCGCCGCCATGACGACACCGCTCGACCATATCCGCAACTTCGCCATCGTCGCCCATATCGACCACGGCAAATCGACGCTCGCCGACCGCCTGATCCAGATGACGGGCGGACTGGATCTCCGCGAGATGAAGGACCAGGTGCTCGATTCCATGGATATCGAGCGCGAGCGCGGCATCACCATCAAGGCGCAGACGGTGCGCCTGCACTACACCGCCCGCAACGGCGAGGAATATGTCCTGAACCTGATCGACACGCCCGGCCATGTCGACTTCGCCTATGAGGTGTCGCGGTCGCTGGCCGCCTGCGAGGGCTCGCTGCTCGTCGTCGACGCCAGCCAAGGCGTCGAGGCGCAGACGCTCGCCAACGTCTACCAGGCAATCGACAACGACCACGAGATCGTCGTGGTGCTGAACAAGGTCGACCTGCCCGCCGCCGAGCCGGAGCGCGTCAAGGAACAGGTCGAGGAGGTGATCGGCATCGACGCCAGCCAGGCCGTGCTGATCTCGGCCAAGACCGGCCAGGGCGTCGAGGAGGTGCTTGAAGCCATCGTCCACCAGCTTCCGCCGCCGAAGAGCGCCGGCGAGACCGCGCCGCTCAAGGCCATGCTGGTCGACAGCTGGTACGACCCCTATCTCGGCGTCATCGTGCTGGTGCGCGTGGTCGACGGCGTGCTCAAGAAG
>JBQCFH010000142.1:0-6093 GCA_051959385.1 Rhizobiaceae bacterium
GTCTTGGCGGGTCAGGTTCAGCGCGGCATAGAACTGCCCACGCGAAAAGCGTCTCTGGAAGGCCTGTTTTGCCGGCTGTTCGATGCGCTCAAGTCCCGGCGGCAGGCGCAGGCGCACCTCCAGCCCCTTGCCGTTGACGGATTTCAGCTCCCAGGCGAAGGCGTTGCCGAGATGATCGTCCGTCGAGCGGGCAAAGCCGGTCATGCTCTGCAATGCCATCGGCAAATTTTCCTCGCCCGCGGATTCCAGCCTAAGCTACAGGAATCACTTGTCCTCTTTTTCTCTCATAGCGAAGAGGGCGAGCTTTGTCGCTCGGTTGCGGCGGCTCAATCCGGCGGATTGGTGCCGGTGTCGTCGGCTGCGTCGGCGGCGCCGGCCTGCTTGCGCTCCTTCTCGATCTTGCGCCAGCGCGCCACGTTCTGGTTGTGCTCGGCAAGGGTGGCCGCGAATGCGTGGCCGCCCGTTCCGTCGGCGACGAAATAGAGGTCGTCCGTGTTCGCGGGATTCGCCACCGCCTCAAGCGCCGCGCGTCCGGGATTGGCGATCGGCGTCGGCGGCAGCCCGTCGATGATGTAGGTGTTGTACGGCGTGGCCTTCTCCTTGTCCGACTGGAAGATCGGCCGCCCTGCGGGCCGGCCTTCGCCGCCGAACAAGCCATAGATGATCGTCGGGTCCGACTGCAGCCGCATATGATGCTTCAGCCGGTTGATGAAGACCGCCGCCACGCGCCGCCGTTCATCCGGAACGCCCGTTTCCTTCTCGACGATCGAGGCGAGCGTGACGAATTCGTTGACATCCTTGAGCGGCAGGTCGGGCGCCCGCTTCTCCCAAAGTTCGTGCACCAGCTTCTTCTGCTCGGCCATCATCCGCTCGATCACCTGCTGCCTCGTCGTGCCGCGGGTGAATTGCTGCGTGTCGGCCGCCAGGCTGCCTTCCGGCGGCATCTTCTTGGGCATGTCGCCGACCAGCACGTCGTCGTCGGCGATCCGCTTGAAAGCCTGGGCGACGGTCAGCCCTTCCGGGATCGTCAGCGAATGCAGGATGGATTTGCCGCTCTTCAGGATGTCCATGATCTGGCGCATGGAGGCGCCGGCGGGAATGGCGTATTCGCCGGCCTTGAGCTTGCCCTGGTTGCCGTAGAACTGCACGCCGGCCCGGAATATCTGGGCGTCGCTTACGAGGCCGCGCTCTTCCAGCTCGCCGGCGATGGTGCTCGCCCCGGCATTGGGCTTCACAATGTAGGTGGTGTCCTGGGTCGAGGGACCCTTCCCGTCGAATACCTGCTTGCCGATATAGATGGCGAAGCCGGCCGCCACGATCACGAGCACGACGCAGGAGATGAGGAAGTTCAGGAACACCACGAAGCGGTTGCGCGATTGGCGCGAGCGCCTGGCCAGCCGTGAACCGCCCGCCGGCTTCAGCGTCTCATAAGCCGGCTGCCCGCCGCCGTCCGGCTCGCCCTGATCGCCGCTATATTCGTTCATTCCCCGATCTTGCCCAAATCCGATGCGTGTCGTCGTGTATTGCCGCTACGCGCAAACACCAGCAAACACTAGTTGCGATTATGGCAAATTTCCCGGCACGCCCATGCGGCGCACCGGAAAGTCAGGCGTCGTAGCGGCGGAAGATCAGCGACGCGTTGGTGCCGCCGAAGCCGAAGGAATTCGACAGCGCGATGTCGATCGGCCGCTTCCGCGGCGTCCTGGGCACGAGATCGATCGCCGATTCCACCGCCGGATTGTCGAGATTGATGGTGGCAGGCGCGATCCCGTCGCGGATGGCCAGGATCGAGAAGATCGCCTCGGCCGCGCCGGCCGCGCCCAACATGTGGCCGATGGAAGACTTCGTCGAGGACATGGAGATCTTCGAGGCGGCATTGCCGACGAGCCGTTCCACTGCGCCGAGTTCGATCGTGTCGGCCATGGTCGAGGTGCCGTGGGCATTGATGTAGTCGATGTCGGCGGGCGTCAGGCGGGCGTTCTTCAGGGCCGCCGCCATGCAGCGGAAGGCGCCGTCGCCATCTTCGGCCGGTGCGGTGATGTGATAGGCGTCGCCGCTCAGCCCGTAACCCACCAGTTCGGCATAGATGCGCGCGCCGCGCGCCTTGGCGTGTTCGAGTTCCTCGAGCACGAGCACGCCCGCCCCTTCCGCGATGACGAAGCCGTCGCGGTCGCGGTCATAGGGGCGCGAAGCCTTTTCGGGCGTGTCGTTGTAGCGCGTCGACAGCGCCTTGCACGCCGAAAAGCCGGCCAGCGCAAGCCGGCCGATCGGCGCTTCCGTGCCGCCGGCGACCATGACCTCGGCGTCGCCGAATGCGATCATCCGCGCTGCGTCGCCGATCGCATGTGCGCCCGTGGAGCAGGCCGTCACTACTGCATGATTGGGGCCCTTGAGCGCATGCCGGATCGAGACCTGGCCGGAAACGAGATTGATGATGTTTCCGGTGATGAAAAAGGGGCTGATGCGGCGCGGGCCGCGATCATGCAGGATCAACGCGTTTTCCGCGATGCCCTCGATGCCGCCGATGCCCGAACCGATCGTGGCGCCGGTATAGTTCTGCTCTTCGGGCGTCTTCGGATGCCAGCCGGCATCGTCGAGCGCCATGTCGGCGGCCGCGATGCCGTAGGCGATGAAATCGCCGATCTTGCGCTGCTCCTTGGCCTCAAGGAAACGGTCCGGATTGTATGTCCCGTTCTCCCCGTCGCCGCGCGGCACCATGCTGGCGATCTTGCATGGCATGTCCTCCACGTCGAACGTGTCGACGCGGCGCGCGCCGCTCTTGCCGTCGAGCAACGCCTTCCAGCTATGCTCGACGCCGACGCCCAGGGGGGAGACAAGGCCCATGCCGGTGACGACAACGCGCCTCATTGCAGGTCCTCCCTCGTACGGCATCGCGCTACGCCCGGCTGCTTCGCCCGGAGCGCGCCAGGGATATCAGGATGAAGCCTTGTCGATATACTTGACCGCATCGCCAACGGTGAGGATCGTCTCGGCCGCGTCGTCGGGAATCTCGACGCCGAATTCTTCTTCGAATGCCATGACGAGTTCGACAGTATCGAGGCTGTCCGCGCCCAAATCGTCGATGAAGCTCGCCTGCTCCGTGACCTTGTCCGCGTCAACACCGAGGTGCTCGACGACGATTTTCTTGACGCGTTCTGCGGTATCGCTCATTGGGGAACCCTCGAATTCATGTTTCCGTGTCTTCGTTAACGGCAGGATAGCCGCTAATCAAGCTGAAAGATTTCCGGGCGTCTCGCGCCCCTTTTTGTCGTTTTCGGCACCGTTAACGGGGCCGATAGCATGAAGGTTGGCCGGGCAAAAGGCCCCAAGGGCAGGAAAATCCGCCAGGTCTTGTGGACGGTTGGGATTCGGACCGTGCCATGGGCAATTTGCCGTATCCCTTCTGGCCGCAGCGTAACCTGACCGTCCACGCAGCCCTAGATCATCGCCATTCCGCCATTTACGTGGATCGTCTGCCCGGTGACGTAGGCGGCCTCGGCGGAAGCCAGGAAAACGGCGGCCGAGGCGATTTCCTCGCCCTTGCCCATCCGCTTCATGGGGATCGCTCCCATGATCGCCTCCTTCTGCTTGTCGTTGAGCTTGTCGGTCATGGCCGATTCGATGAAGCCGGGCGCGATGCAGTTGACTGTGATGCCCCGGCTGGCGATCTCGTTCGCGAGCGCCTTGGAGAACCCGATCATTCCCGCCTTCGAGGCGACATAGTTGGTCTGGCCGGGATTGCCGGTGACGCCGACGACGGAGGTAATATTGATGATGCGGCCGAAACGACGGCGCATCATCGGATGGGTCAGCTCGCGGGTAAGCCGCATCATCGAATTCAGATTGACCTCGATGACCGAATCCCAGTCCTCGTCCGACATGCGCACGAAAAGCCCGTCGCGCGTGATGCCGGCATTGTTGACGAGGATGTCTACGCCGCCGAGTTCTGATTCCGCCTTCTGGCCGAGCTCCTTTACCGCCGCGCGGTCAGACAGATTCGCCGGGAAAACCCGGGCGCGTTCGCCGAGTTCGCTGGCAAGCGCCTGGAGTTTTTCGACGCGCGTGCCGTGCAGGCCGACGGTCGCGCCTTGCGCATGAAGCGCCCGCGCGAGCGCCTCGCCAATGCCGCCGGATGCGCCGGTGACGAGCGCCTTCTTGCCTGTCAGATCGAACATGGATCGTTCCTTTTCAGAACTTTGCGGGATTCACTGCTGGACAAAGCCAAATTTCACCCCCTCCGGCCCGCCGGGTCCGGCCTTTGGCCGGCCCGAGGGCAGGCTCCGGCCGGGGGTGGGGTGAACATGGCGACAAGCCGATGCACGCGGCTTCTACCATTACTTCAGCGCCGAGAGCGCGGCTTCCACGTCGGCAGGCGTGTTGACCGAAACCGTCGCGATGTCGCGGTTGATGCGGCGCGCCAGGCCCGAAAGCACCTTGCCCGAGCCGATCTCGTAGAGCGTATCGACGCCGTTCGTGCCGAACCATTCGACCGTCTCGCGCCAGCGCACGCGACCGGTCACCTGCTCGACCAGCCGGGCCTTGATCTCCTTCGGATCGGTAAGCGGCGCGACAGCGACGTTGCTCACCACCGGGACCGCCGGCGCCTTCATGGCGACTTCGGCCAGGGCGGCGCGCATGTGCTCCGCTGCCGGCGCCATCAGCGCCGAATGGAAGGGCGCCGAGACCGGCAGCATGATCGCGCGCTTGGCGCCGCGCTCGGTGCACAGACGCGCCGCTTCCTCCACGCCTTCTTTGGTTCCGGAAATCACGAGCTGGCCGCCGCCATTGTCGTTGGCGATCTGGCAGGCCGATTTCGCCGAAGCCTCCCGGCACGCCGCCTCGACGGCATCCTGGTCGAGGCCCAGGATCGCAGCCATCGCCCCTTCGCCGGCCGGCACCGCTTCCTGCATGGCATCGCCGCGGATGCGCAGCAGCCGCGCCGTATCCGAAAGCGCGAAGGCGCCGGCAGCGCAGAGCGCCGAATATTCGCCGAGCGAATGGCCCGCCACATAGGCGACCTTGTCGGCAAGCGAAAAGCCGCGCGCTTCCATTGCCCGGATCGCGGCGATCGACACCGCCATCAGCGCCGGCTGCTGATTGGAGGTCAGGGTAAGGACATCGTCCGGCCCCTCCCACATGATCGCGGAAAGCTTCTGGCCGAGGGCCTCGTCGACTTCCTCGAAGACCGCCCGCGCCTCCGGGAAGGCGTCGGCAAGTTCCTTGCCCATGCCGACCGCCTGGCTCCCCTGCCCCGGGAATGTGAACGCAATGGCCATCTCGCCGCTCCAGCCTTCTAGGGATGGCGGAGCGTGTGGCGCAGGATGCGTCGCCAAGTCAAGGCCGGGCGCCCTTTCATCCTCTGCCGAAGAAGTCGGTCTTGCCGAGTGGCACGCCATTGTGCCGCAGAATGGCGTAGGCCGTGGTGACGTGGAAATAGAAGTTCGGCGTGGCGAAATGCAGGAGGTACTGGAGGCCCGAGAATTTCATCTCGCCGCCGCCGAGCTTCAGCACGATCTCCTTTTCCTCCGAGCCGTCGATGTCGGCCGGAGAGAAGCTCTTCAGGTAGTCCTGCACCTTCTCGATCCGCGCCAGGAGTTCGGTGAAGCTCGCCTCCCTGTCCTCCAGCTTGAGCGGCTCGCGGCCGGAAAGCCTTGCGCAAGCGCCCTTGGCGTGGTCGGTCGCGATCTGCACCTGCGCCTTGAGCGGCAGCATGTCCGGCGCAAGGCGGTCGTTCAGGAACACCGCCGGCTCGATTTTGCGCTGCGCCGCGTTGGCCTCGCCCTTCGTGAGCACATGCGCCAGGTTCCTGAGCATGGAGGAGAAGACCGGCACGGACGCCGCGTACATGGAGATGGTCATCGTCGATTTTCCTTGAGCAATCAGCCGGACGGCCGCGCGCCGGACAATACTCCGCCCCGGTGACAAGGCAAGCGCGGCGGAAGCGCCCTGCCCGCGCCGCATTCGCGGATGAGAATCGACCGATCAGCGGAGGATTCGCATGGCCCGCCCCCGACGACTGACCGTCCTGACGATCGGCTGCCTGCTGCTGCCCGCGGCAGGCCACGCCGAGGACGCTTATCTCGACAACCGCAG
>JBQCFH010000143.1:0-6504 GCA_051959385.1 Rhizobiaceae bacterium
CGCCAGTTCCTCGAGATGATGCAGAAGCCGGATGTCGACCAGATCGACGGCCTCTCGCCCGCCATCTCCATCGAGCAGAAGACGACCTCGCGCAACCCGCGCTCCACCGTCGGCACGGTGACCGAGATCTACGACTACATGCGGCTGCTCTTCGCCCGCGTCGGCATCCCCTATTCGCCGGCGACCGGCCTGCCGATCGAGAGCCAGACGGTTTCCCAGATGGTCGACCGCGTGCTGGCGCTGCCCGAAGGCACCCGCCTCTATCTAACCGCGCCGATCGTGCGCGGCCGCAAGGGCGAGTACAAAAAGGAACTCGCCGAGCTGCAGAAGAAGGGTTTCCAGCGTGTCAAGGTCGACGGCGCCTTCCACGAGATCGCCGACGTGCCGGCGCTCGACAAGAAGTACAAGCACGACATCGACGTCGTCGTCGACCGGCTCGTCGTCCGCCCCGACATCGCCACGCGCCTCGCCGACTCGCTGGAGACGGCGCTGAAACTCGCCGACGGCCTCGCCATCGCCGAGATGGCGGACAAGCCGCTGCCGCCGGAGGAGACGGCGGAAGGCGGCGCCGCCAACAAGTCGAAGAACGAGACGCATGAGCGGCTGCTCTTCTCCGAGAAATTCGCCTGCCCGGTCTCCGGCTTCACCATTCCGGAGATCGAGCCGCGCCTGTTCTCCTTCAACAACCCGGCCGGCGCCTGCCCGACCTGCGACGGGCTCGGCAGCCAGCGCGCCATCGATGCGGCTCTGGTCGTGCCGGACGACAATCTCACGCTCCGCAACGGCGCCATCGCGCCCTGGGCGAAGTCGAGCTCGCCCTATTACACGCAGACGCTGGAGGCGCTCGGCACCGCCTACGGTTTCAAGATCGGCGACAAGTGGAAGGACATCCCGCAGGACGCGAAGGACGCCATCCTGAACGGCACCGGCGAGCGCCAGGTGACCTTCCACTTTGACGACGGGCTGCGCGCCTACAAGACGACCAAGACCTTCGAGGGCGTGATCCCGAACCTGGAGCGCCGCTGGAAGGAGACGGATTCGGCCTGGATGCGCGAGGAGATCGAGCGCTTCATGTCGGAGACGCCCTGCCCCGCCTGCCACGGCTACCGGCTGAAGCCGGAAGCGCTCGCCGTGAAGGTCGCCGGCAGGCATATCGGCGAAGTCACCGGGCTGTCGATCCGCAAGGCGAATGCCTGGTTCGCCGACCTCCCCGGCCAGCTCACCGACAAGCAGAACGAGATCGCCGCGCGCATCCTGAAGGAAATCCGCGAGCGCCTGCGCTTCCTCAACGATGTCGGCCTCGACTATTTGACGCTGTCGCGCAATTCCGGCACGCTGTCGGGCGGCGAAAGCCAGCGCATCCGGCTTGCCTCGCAGATCGGCTCGGGCCTCACCGGCGTGCTCTACGTGCTCGACGAACCGTCGATCGGCCTGCACCAGCGCGACAATGCCCGCCTGCTCGACACGCTGAAGCATCTGCGCGACATCGGCAACACGGTGATCGTGGTCGAGCATGACGAGGACGCCATCCTCACCGCCGACCATGTCTTCGACATCGGCCCCGCCGCCGGCATCCATGGCGGCCGCGTCGTGGCCGAAGGCACGCCGGCCGAGATCATGGCCAACCCCGCCTCGCTCACCGGCCAATATCTTTCCGGCGCGCGCGAGATCCCGGTGCCGGCCGAGCGCCGGCCGCTCAAGAAAAAGCGCATCCGGGTCGTCGGCGCGCGCGGCAACAATCTGAGGAACATCACCGCCGAGATCCCGCTCGGCACCTTCACCTGCGTGACCGGCGTGTCGGGCGGCGGCAAGTCGACGCTCCTGATCGAGACGCTGTTCAAGGCCGCCTCGCGCCGCATTATGGGTTCGCGCGAGCACCCGGCCGAGCACGACCGCATCGAGGGGCTGGAATTCCTCGACAAGGTGATCGACATCGACCAGAGCCCGATCGGCCGCACGCCGCGCTCCAACCCGGCGACCTATACCGGCGCCTTCACGCCGATCCGCGACTGGTTCGCCGGCCTGCCGGAGGCGAAGGCGCGCGGCTACCAGCCCGGCCGCTTTTCCTTCAACGTCAAGGGCGGCCGCTGCGAGGCCTGCCAGGGCGACGGCGTCATCAAGATCGAGATGCATTTCCTGCCCGACGTCTACGTCACCTGCGACGTCTGCCATGGCAAGCGCTACAACCGCGAGACGCTGGAGGTCACCTTCAAGGGCAAGTCGATCGCCGACGTGCTCGACATGACGGTGGAGGAAGGCGCGGAGTTCTTCGCCGCGGTGCCGGCGGTGCGCGACAAGCTGCAGACGCTCGCCAAGGTCGGCCTCGGCTACATCCATATCGGCCAGCAGGCGACGACGCTGTCGGGCGGCGAGGCGCAGCGCATAAAGCTCGCCAAGGAGCTGTCGCGCAAGGCGACCGGCAAGACGCTTTACATCCTCGACGAGCCGACGACCGGCCTGCATTTCCACGATGTGGCGAAGCTTCTGGAAGTGCTGCACGAGCTGGTCGACCAGGGCAACACCGTCGCCGTCATCGAGCACAACCTTGAAGTGATAAAAACGGCCGATTGGATCTTGGACCTCGGCCCCGAAGGCGGCGACGGCGGCGGCGAGTTGGTCGCCTCCGGCACGCCGGAGGACATCATGGCCGAGAAACGGAGCTACACCGGGCAGTTTCTGAAGGAACTGATGGAACGCAGGCCGGGACGGAAAAGAGAGGCGGCGGAGTAGATGAGTTCGCTCCTGCCAAGAATCCGGGAACTGGTCGGCGACGGAAAGTCACGAGTGTCGGATCACGGATTCCGGGAACTCAAGGAAGATGGTATAAGTCTGGCGGACATTTTGCAGGGTTTGAAATCTGCTGAAGTGGTTGAGGAATACCCGGATTATCACAAAGGACCTTGCATCCTCATCCTGCAACGTGACGCGAAAGGAATGCCCGTACACATTCTGTGGGGCACCTCAAACGAGGAAAGAAACGAGGCGGTGCTGATTACCGCCTATAGGCCTGACCCAACCCGCTGGTCGGCCGACTTCCGCAAGAGGATGAGAAAATGAGCCGAAAGACCGTTCGCTTTGTCCATACCGCCCGCTATGCCGCCGAGGTACCGGTCGAGCTTATTCCCGACGACAACGCCTGGGGCCCTTATCTGTCGATGGAAGATGCGTTGAAGCTGGAACGCGTACAGGAGGCGCTGGAGAAAGGGGACATCGCCGCTGCTTCCAAGGAGGCGAAGGTATACGAACTGCTGCCGATTTCGGCGTAAGACGGCGGCGGCGAGTTGGTCGCCGCCAGCCGGAGAACATCATGGCCAAGCTGAGGAGCTATACGGGACAGTTTTGAAGGACCTGACGGAGCGCCGGCCGGGGAGGAGAACGGGGAGCGGCGGAGTAGCGCGGCTTGTTGTGAAGCCCGCATTACTCGGGCATGGAGGGCGGATGACGCTAGACGAATTGATTGAAGCCTTGAGGAATTTGAGAGCGGAGGGGGGAGGAGACGCGCCTGTACGTCTTGTCCAGAAGATTAGCGCAACAGGAGAACAATCGCCACTTATCGATGCGCAGTTGCGCGATGGATATCATGGCAAAATTGTGTTATTGTTTTCTGGAAAGATGATTGCAACTATGGACTGGCCGGAAGGATAACGAACGCTTTCCAGTGGACCGGCCGTTGGATGGGTGGGAAGACTTATGCCGGGATACTCGGAAGATGATCTCTGCCGCATATTTGCAGAGCGGATCAAAGAGGACCACGCTTTTGCGGCGTGGCTTCTCAAACACACGAAGTTTCGCGAGAATGCAGAAAGCGCCAAGCTACTATACGACGAACAAGTTGCGGCGAGACCGAACGTCTCGAATGATCGTTGGTGGCGGCACTGGTGGTGCTTCGTTCCAGAAACGAATGCAGAGAGCGAAACCGATATCTTTCTCGTTTTTGAGCAAGATTTCACGAAAATGCGTTTCGCCCTGCATATCGAAAACAAACTGAATGGCCATTTTCAGACAGGCCAAGCTGCAGGATACGACGCCCGTGCTCGTTACATGATGGGGAAAGATCGCTATCTCGGCTATTCCGACTATGAAACAATCCTCCTCGCTCCGCAGTCGCTGTTAAGGTCGCGACCACAGGAATGCAGTGCTTTCGGCTATTTCATGGCGTATGAGCAAATCGCGGAGTATGTCAGCGAGTATGGAGCTGCCATTCATAATCCAAAGGTGGCATTCCAATCTGCCCGAGTTCTACAGAAAACCGATCTAGGGGGTAATTTTGGTGCTCCACCAATATGGACAGATGCCGTCGAGAAAATACGGCGCTACTTTACCTACAACAAACACTTGAAATATGGGCCGCACCGGGAAAAAAAGGCTTTTATTTTCCTTGACCACTTATGTGAAGTTGGTATTAGTCACCAAGATAATATCATGGAGAGTCTCTCCCTATCTCCGGATGCAATTGCGACAATCCTAAGTAACGTCACCATGGCACTTCAGGGTAGTGGGTCAGTCAGACCACTTGAAGACGGTGGATGGTATCTAGCCAACAATGGGACTTATAGGATCGCATCTGGATTCGCCGCGGCTTGGCGCAATCACCGCGAAAAGGAACTCTCTGCTATGAAAGCCCGATTAGCTCGACGTAAGCTGTCATAAGTATCTCAGGAATGCTGGGGGTCGGCGTAGGGCCGGGAGGCTCGCCATTTACCTCACAATACCTCCGCCCCACTCCCTCATCGCCCCATCCTTCGACACCAGCGCCAGCCCTTCCATCGTCGCCTGAGCGGCAAGCATCGGGTCGAAGGGACGCGATGTTCGGGACCATAAGCCCCCGCCCGTATCGCAGGGCGAATAGCGGCAGAAGGTCGAACCCCTCGCTGGTGACCACCTCTCCGAATGCGCCGATCACCAATCACCGCCACACCACCTTCGTCCCCAGCGCCTCTATCTCCCTATCATCCGTCACCAACGAAAACCCCTCGATGATCGCCTGCGCCGCCAGCACGCGGTCGAAAGGGTCGCGATGAACCAGCCTGAACCCTCCGGCCATCACTGCATGGGCATTGTTGAGCGGCAACTCGCGGAAATCGAAATCATCGCAGATTCGAACGAAATCGCGCGCGATCCATTCGGCGCCCGGCAGCTTGCCGATGCGCACCTTGGTCGAAATCTCGAAACCGCTCATCGAACTGACGAAAATCGTATTGGCGCGGTCAATGATCGTCAGCGCCGTCTCCCGCGGCAGGCGCTTGTCCTTGAACAGCAGCCAGAGCAGCGTGTGCGTATCAAGCAGGAGGTTCATCCGAACCTTCCCAAGCCCGCAATTCTTCCTCCGGCAGCGGATCGAAGAAGGTATCCGGCAAGGAATAGCGGCCCTCCCACGCCCCCCAGCCGCGCGACTTCTGCTCCGGCTCGACCGGCACCACCTTCGCCACCGGCTTGCCATCCTTCATGATCGTGTACTCCCTGCCCTGCTCCACCGCCTCGCGAAGGCCTCCCGCGTCGTATCCGGCTTGGCTGTCCTTCGCGAAACCGACACGCTGGCGCATATCCTCCCATTCGTGCGGATACTTCCGGTAATAGGCTGCTATGTCCTCCTTGCTGATGTAGTCGTCGGGCGCGTGCTCGAACCAGTCAATCTCGGCCAAAGGTGCGAGGGCAGCGCGCTGTTCGGGTGTCAAGGCTGGCAGTCGCCGCTTCGGCTTGTTCACCGCCCTGTCATCCGTCCTCACAGCGACCAGCCGCACCGCCGGCTTGTTGCGGCGCGCGATGACGATCTCCTCGCCGGCCTCGGCGCGGGCGACGAGGTCGGAAAGCTGCGTCTTGGCATCGTGCATGTTGATCGTCGTCATTCCGAAAATGTAGCTAGAAACTTAGCTAGATGCAATATTGAGGTTGGAGAGGGCAAGCCCCTCTCTTGCGATTTTGGCACTTGGCTCGGGGACAAGCCCGCTCGCCAAGATGCTGAAGTCGCATTCTCCCCCGCAAGGGGAGAGATAGAGGCTGCACCAATCTAGCCGCCAATCGCCGACGTTGGGGCTGCGCATTGAGGCCGCGCGCGCTTTATCTCCCCCCTTGCGGGGGAGAAAGCGATTTCAATGTCTTGGCGAGCAGGCGCGAAGCGCCGCCAAGCAAGCTAAGCGTTAGAAATCGCAAGAGAGGGGCTGCAGTGCCCCGAGCGCCGCATCTCTATTTTGCAGACGATAACTCATCCACCTTTATCCACACCCTTCCACCCCGCTTTATTATCCCGCCGGCCTGAATGGAGGCGGCGCGATGGACTGGAATGCTGCGATCGAGAAAAACCGCGAGGCTCTGAAGCGCGTGCTCGCCATGCTCGTCGCCATGGCGGGCTTGGGGCAGTCGGCAATCGGCCGTCGGCAGTCGGAATCGGCGCAGGCTGCCGATGGCCTGACCGATTGCCCATTGCCGACTGCCGACTGCCGCCCCACCCTGCCCCGCCATCTTCGCCTTGCCGTGCTGCGCCTCCTGCGTCCGGCCGAAGCGGCG
>JBQCFH010000144.1:0-3380 GCA_051959385.1 Rhizobiaceae bacterium
GTTCATCGTGGAGGGTACCGCGGCGCGGGGCATCGTCGACCTGCAATTCGGCTACAACGTATATGACAGCCTGATGCAGCGCTCCTATGACGAGCCGTTCACGCTCTATCCGCTGGTGGCGAAGAGCGTCGAGACCGACGATGCGCGCAGCTTCGTCGAGTTCACGCTCGACGAGCGGGCGAGGTTCTCCGACGGCACGCCGGTGACGCCGGAAGACGTACTCTTCACCGTCAAGCTCCTCGGCGAGAAGGGATATCCGCGCTACGGCACCACCTTGAAGAAGATCGCCAGCATGGAGAAGGTGGGCGAGCACGGCGTACGCTTCACCTTCAAGGAACCTGACCGTGAGCTGCCGCTGATCCTCGGCCTGATGCCGGTCCTGCCGAAACACGCGACCGACCCCGAAACCTTCGACAAATCGACGCTGAAGCCGATGATCGGCAGCGGACCATACGTCTTCGAAAGCATCCGCCCCGGCGAGGCCGTCGTGCTCAAGCGCGACCCGCATTATTGGGCGAAGGACCTCCCTTCCAAGGTCGGCTTCGACAATTTCGACGAGATCCGGATCGACTATTTCCGCGACGAGAACGCCATGTTCCAGGCCTTCCGCAAGGGGCTCGTCAATGTCCGGATCGAGGGCGACCCGCTGAGGTGGAAGGAGGATTACAATTTCCCCGCCGTCCGGGACGGCCGCATCGTCCAGGACACGTTCAAGTCCGGCCTGCCGTCCGGCATGCTCGGCTTCGTCATGAACACGCGCCGCGAGGTGTTCAAAAGTCCGAAGGTCCGTGCGGCGCTGGCGAGCCTCTTCGATTTCGAATGGGCCAACCGCAATCTCTTCGCCGGCGCCTATGAGCGCACCAAGAGCTATTTCGACGGATCGGTGCTCGCCTCGGACGGCATTCCGGCAAGCGCGGCGGAACGCGCCCTGCTGAAGCCCTATCCGGATGCCGTCACGCCCGAGATCATGGAGGGCAAGTGGGCCCCGCCGACATCCGATGGCAGCGGCTATGACAGGGCCTTCCTGCGCCAGGGCTATGACGCGCTCAAGGCCGCCGGGTACAAGCTCTCGGATCACCGCATGGTCGGCCCGGACGGCAAGCCGCTCGCCTTCGAGATCCTGCTCAACGGCAATTCGGGCGACCAGATCGCCATGGTCTGGCAGCGCACGCTCGCCAAGCTCGGCATCCAGGCATCGATCCGCAGCGCCGACGCCTCGCAATACCAGCAGCGGCTGATGACCTACGATTTCGACGTGATCCTGCAGAACTATCCCGCCTCGCTGTCGCCCGGCACCGAACAGGTCGGGCGCTGGGGCTCGGCCGCGCGGGATGTCGACGGCACCTACAATTTCGCCGGCGTCGCAAATCCGGCCGTCGACGGGCTGATCGGCGATCTTCTCGGCGCCCGGACCGAGGACCAGTTCGTCACCGCCGTGCGCGCTTTCGACCGCGTGCTGCTCAGCGGCTTCTATGTCGTGCCGCTCTATCATCCGCCGGCGCAATGGGTTGCCCGCTGGAAGGATTACGAGCATCCTCAAAAAACATCCCTATATGGCTATCAGTTTCCCACGTGGTGGAAGCGCCAATAGCGAGGTCGGACGATGGCGGCAGGCAAGCAAATCACCATCGATGTCGTGTCGGATGCGGTCTGTCCCTGGTGCTTCGTCGGCCAGAAGCGGCTGGACAAGGCCGCTTCCTCCCTGCCGGACATCGATGTGGCTGTACGCTGGCGACCGTTCCAGCTCGATCCGACCATTCCGCCGGAAGGCAAGGACCGCAAGGAATACATGCGGGCGAAGTTCGGCGACGGCGGCCGGCTCAGGCAAATTCATGCGAATCTTGAAGAGATCGGCAGAGCCGAAGGAATTGCCTTCGATTTCGATGCGATTACCGTATCGCCAAATACGCTCGACGCACACCGCCTGATCCGCTGGGCGGCGACGGCGGGCGAGGATGTCCAGGGCCGCGTCGCGCGTCGGCTCTTCCAGCTCTATTTCGAGGAAGGAAAGAATATCGGCGACCATGAGGTGCTGATCGAGGCAGCGCGCGAATGCGGCATGGACGAAGCCGTGGTGCGCACGCTTCTCGCGACCGACGCCGACCGGGACGCGGTGCGCGAGGAGATCGACACCGCCAACCGCATGGGCATCACCGGGGTGCCTTGCTTCCTGATCGAGGGCCGCTACGCCGTCATGGGCGCGCAAAATTCCGATGCCCTGGCCGAGGCCATCCGGAAGGTGTCGGAGGCCAAGGAACGCGGCGAGTTGGACAGGGCGGGGTGAGCCGCACTATCCGTCGGGGCCTTTGCCAAGCGTAGCGGCCCCCTCACCCGGTTCGCTTCGCGAACCACCCTCTCCCCGCTGGGGACAGGAGGCGCCGGCCGCGTCGCCGCGACCTCTTCTCCCCAACGGGGAGAAGGTGGCCCGAAGGGCCGGATGAGGGGGCCTGTTTCCGTTCGGCGCCCGCCTCACCTCACGCCGCCACCTTCTCGGCCAGCCGCGCCAGTTGCGTCACCACCACGGCCGAGCCCGACAGGCGCTTTTCCGCCGTCGGCCAGTCGCGCACGAAGACAACGCTCTGGTCCGGCCTGATCTTCGCCAGCGAGCCCTGCTCGCCGATGAAGCGCACCAGCGCCGCCGGATCGGAGAATTCCTTGTTGCGGAAGTGGATGACCACGCCCTTCGGCCCGGCATCGAGCTTCTCGATATTGGCGCGGTGGCAGAGAACCTTGATGTAGACGATCTTGAGGAAATTCTCGACCTCTCGTGGAAGCGGGCCGAAGCGGTCGATCAACTCCGCACCGAACGCATCGATGTCTTCGGTATTCTGAATCTCGGCGAGCCGCCGGTAGAGCGCCATGCGAAGCTGCAAATCCGGCACATAGCTCTCGGGAATCATCACCGCCGTGCCGATGGTGATCTGCGGCGACCAGCCTGTATCCATAGGCGCGCCGGCATCCCTAATTTCGGCAACCGCCTCCTCCAGCATCTGCTGATAGAGCTCGAAGCCGACCTCCTTGATATGGCCGGACTGCTCCTCGCCGAGGAGGTTGCCGGCGCCGCGGATGTCGAGATCGTGGCTGGCGAGCTGGAAGCCGGCGCCAAGCGTGTCGAGCGACTGCAGCACCTTCAGCCGGCGCTCCGCCGTCGCCGTCAGCTTGCGCTTGGCCGGCAGGGTGAACAGCGCGTACGCCCTCAGCTTCGAGCGCCCTACCCGGCCGCGAAGCTGGTAGAGCTGCGCCAGCCCGAACATATCGGCCCGGTGCACGATCAGCGTGTTGGCGGTCGGGATATCGAGGCCGGATTCGACGATGGTCGTCGACAGGAGCACGTCGTACTGGCCGTCGTAAAACGCGTTCATGATGTCGTCGAGCTCGCC
>JBQCFH010000145.1:0-4429 GCA_051959385.1 Rhizobiaceae bacterium
CGCCCACAGCGAATATTTGTCGATCGTGCCGTTGTGCGCCAGGAGCAAAAGCACCGCCGATACGAGCAGCTTGTCGGCGATCGGATCGAGCATCCTGCCGATGTTGGAGGTCTGCTCCCATATCCGCGCCAGATAGCCGTCTAGATAGTCGGTTATGCTGGCCACCACGTAGATGGCGAGCGCGGTCCAGCGGGCGAAATCGGTGGGATGGGTCCGCCCCTCGAGATAGAAGCAGAGAAGGATGAGCGGGACGGCCAGGATCCGGCCATACGTTAGGAGGTTGGGAAGATTGAACGCGCGCCGGCGCATATTTCCGCCGCTCCTTGTTGCCTCGACAGTCAAATCAGATATGTCCCTCCCGGGTCAACGGTGAGTCGGTGAAGACGGCAGGCTCACTCCCCATTTAGCCCTTTTCATGGAAGTGCCCATAGATCTGTCGCGCCATGGCCTCGGAAATTCCGGGGACGGTCATGATGTCGGCGACCGCCGCGCGGCTGACGGCCTTGGCGGTGCCGAAATGGTGCAGGAGGGCGCGCTTGCGGCCCGGGCCGATGCCGGCGATCTCGTCGAGCGGGTTCTTCACCATCTCCTTCTTGCGCCGTGCCCGGTGCGAGCCGATGGCGAAGCGGTGGGCCTCGTCGCGAAGTCGCTGGATGAAATAGAGCACGGGATCGCGCACCGGCAGCGAGAACGGATCGCGGCCCTCCATGAAGAAGCGTTCGCGTCCGGCATCGCGGTCGACGCCCTTGGCGATGCCGATCACGGTGACGAAGCCGGTCACGCCGAGATTGTCGAGGATCGTGTTGACCGCCGAAAGCTGGCCCTTGCCGCCGTCGATCAGGATCACGTCGGGCCAGGCCGGAAAGCCTTTCTCGGTGACGACCTCGTCGTCGCTTTCCTCCGGAACCTCGGCGCCCGGAAGTCCGTCTTCCTTGAGAAGACGTGAGAACCGCCGCTCCATCACCTCCCGCATCATGCCGAAATCGTCGCCCGGCGTGATCGCCTCGGAGCGGATGTTGAACTTGCGGTACTGGTTCTTGACGAAGCCCTCGGCCCCCGCGACGATCATCGCGCCGACCGCGTTGGTGCCCATGATGTGGGAGTTGTCGTAGACCTCGATGCGGCGGGGCGTGCGCTCGAGATTGAACGTCTCGGCGAGGCCGCGAAGCAGCCGGGCCTGCGAGGAGGTCTCGGCCAGCCGACGTCCGAGCGCCTCGCGCGCGTTCTGCCTTGCATGGTCGGTCAGGTCCTTGCGCTCGCCGCGCTTTGGCATCGCGATCGTGACCTTGCGCGAGGCCTTGATTGACAACGCGTCGGCGAGAAGCTGCTGGTCCTCGACGGGGTGCGAGAGAAGGATGCACCGGGGGACCGGCTTGTCGTCGTAGAACTGCGCCAGGAACGCGCCGAGCACTTCGGCCGGGCCGAGCGAGGGATCGGCCTTCGGGAAATAGGAGCGGTTGCCCCAGTTCTGGCCCGTTCGGAAGAAGAAGACCTCGATGCAGGTCTGCCCGCCTTCCTGGTGGATGGCGAATACGTCCGCTTCCTCGATCGATTGCGGGTTGATGCCCTGATGGCTCTGGACGTGCGAGAGCGCGGCGAGCCGGTCGCGCAGGATGGCCGCCGTCTCGAAATCGAGCTGTTCGGACGCCTGCTGCATGGCGGCGGAAATCTCGCCCTTCACCTTCTGGCTGCGGCCGGACAGGAAGCTCTTCGCTTCGGCGACGAGCTCCAGATAGCCCTCCGGACTGACCTCGTTGGTGCAGGGACCGGAACAACGCTTGATCTGGTAGAGCAGGCAGGGGCGCGTCCGCGTCTCGAACACCGAATCGGTACAGCTTCGGAGCAGAAACGCCTTCTGCAGCGAGTTGATCGTCCGCCCGACGGCCCCGGCCGAGGCGAACGGGCCGAAATAGTCGCCCTTCCGCGAATGCGCGCCGCGATGCTTGAAAATGCCGGGCGCGCGATGGTCGCCGGTAATGAGGATATAGGGGAAGGATTTGTCGTCGCGCAGGAGCACGTTGAAGCGCGGCCTCAGCCTCTTGATGAGGTTGGCCTCGAGCAGCAGCGCCTCGGTCTCGGTGCGGGTGACGACGAATTCCATCGCCGCCGTCTGCGCCACCATGCGGCCGATGCGGTTGGTGTGGAAGCGGCCCTGGGCGTAGTTGCTCACGCGCTTCTTCAGGCTGCGCGCCTTGCCGACATAGAGGACGTCGCCGGCCGCATTCATCATCCGGTAGACGCCGGGCTTGTTCGGCAGCCGCTTGACGAGCGACTGGATCAGCTCGGCGCCGATACGGCCCTGGTCAATTTGCGCGCCGCCGGTATCCCACGCGATTTCCAGCTCCGGCTGCGCGGCCGCATCCGGCGAGCCGGAGACCTCGTCCTCGTCGTCTTCCGCGACATCGCCAATGTCGAGCGGCTCGTATTCCTCCGCTGCCGCCGGCGCGGCGTCGGCGACTGCGATCCGTCCTGTCGATGGCCGTGAGCCGTTCATTCCCGAATTCCCGTCACGTCCGGCGTCTGCCAGCCGAGGTGCTGGCCGCCGTCCAGCGCGATCATCTGGCCGGTGACCGAGGGCGTGTCCCAAAGATAGCGTATCGTCGCGCCGAACTCCGAAAGCGCAGGCCCTCGGCCAAGGAGCAGCGCTTCGACCTGCGCGTCGAAATCCGCCTTGGTCTGGCGCTCGCCCTGCAGCGTTGGGCCGGGGCCGATCGCATTGACCCTGACTCTCGGCGCCAGCGCCTGCGCCATCGTTCGCGTGGCCGTCCAAAGCGCCGATTTCGAAAGCGTATAGGTAAAGAAACGCGGCGACAGTTTCCAGACGCGCTGGTCGATCATGTTGACAACCAGACCGTCCGCGCCTTCCGGCAGCGCCTCGGCGAAACGGCGGGAGAGCTCGACTGGCGCCTTGAGATGAATGGCGAAGTGCCGCTCCCAGTTCTCCCAGGTGAAATCGGTCGCCTCGTCATCAGCGAAGATCGAGGCATTGTTGACGAGAAGGCGGACCGGCCCGAGCGTCTCGGCGACCTCGTCCAGCATGCCGGCTACCGCAGTCATGTCGGTCAGGTCCGCACGCACGATCGTCACCTTTCCGCCCTCTTCGTTAAGAGCGCCGGCCAGCTCGCGCGCCTCCGTGTCCGAGCCGTGATAATGGATCGCGACGGCGAAACCGGCCGTCGAAAGATCTTCGACGATCGCGCGCCCGATCCGTCTGGCGCCGCCGGTAACAAGAGCCGTCGCTGGAGTTTTCGCCATGTTTTTCCCTACTTAGGACGACCCCGCGATGCCGGCCGCATTGGAGCGAGGGGAGCGCGGACGACAAATCTAGCTGATTCCAGGCGCCAATGGCTGGCTTCGATTTTTCTGTTGCCGGCTGAACGAAAACAAGATGTTGCCGGCCGCTGTTGATGCGTGTTGCGAATGTGCAACGTCAATTTTCCGCCTCGTTTGCGCCGATGAATTTCCGCCTTTCCGGTGCGCTTCGGCCGCATTTTCCCCCGACATAGGCAATCAGGCAATTCCGGCCGTTTCCTCCCGGGCGGCGCAGGGTGTCCAACGGGAAGACGCGTTGTGTTTTGTCTTCCACGGCAGGAGTAAGGAAATGGATATGAGAACAAGCAAGATCATCGGGCCGTTCGCGGCCGCTGTCGGCGTCACCGCTCTCCTCGGCGCCTCTTCGGCTTTCGCTGCGGATGCCATTGCCGAGGCCCCTCCCGCTCCGGCGCCCGTCGTCGAGGCGGCTCCTTCCGGCTGGGCAGGCGGCTATGCCGGTGCGCAGGGCGGCTGGGCGTTTAGCGGCCGCACCCACACGCCGGGCAATACCATCCACACGGACGGGTTCCATGGCCGCGGCTTCGGCGGCTTCAACTGGCAGAGCGGCCATTTCGTCTACGGCGTTGAAGGCGACGTCGGCTATGACGGTTCCAAGGGCTCGCATGCCGGCGTCCGTTCGCGCGGCGGCGTCGACGGGTCGCTTCGCGGCCGCGCCGGCTACGCCCCGAATGACCGCCTGCTCGTCTACGGCACCGCTGGCGCCGCGGCCAAGAGCCTGAAGGTGACCACGCCGGTCAGCAGCGACCAGAATGCGGTCTTCGGCTGGACGGCCGGCGCCGGTATCGACGCCAAGCTCACCGACAAGGTGTTCGCCCGCGTCGAGTACCGCTATACCGACTACGGCAAGGAAGCGTTCAATGTCGGCGGCGTGAAGTCGAACGTCAGCGACAAGACGAACACGATCGAAGCCGGTATCGGTATCAAGTTCTGATCCTGCCAGGCAGGGTTCAAGGAAAAGGCCGGGCACAGCGCCCGGCCTTTTTTTCATCTTGGGGTCAAGGCGGCGAGTTCCGGGAACTTGTCGTCGAAGCGCTTCGCCCAGCGGCGGAGCTTGGAATGACCGCGCTCCCATTTCCCGGCGAAGCGAAGGTCGAGA
>JBQCFH010000146.1:0-6123 GCA_051959385.1 Rhizobiaceae bacterium
TAAGCAGCCTGTCCGCTTGCGGCCCCAATCGCGACGCTCGCATGGGGCGATTGGTAGCCTTCCCGGGCGCCTATTGCTTGGCCAAGTAGCAGTTCGAGGATCATTAGAATCGAGCGTCACCGATTTCGAACCACGGTGCCCTTCGTCCCCAGTATATAAGTGTTTCAATAGCTTGCGTCGCTGTTCACCAACTCGGCGCAGTCAACAGGTCCGGAGAATATCGGCCCGAGAGAACGCTTGCGGGCCTCTTGGTTCTGGGCGCGGTGCTCAGCCCCTCCTGCATAACCCTCGAAAACAACGGAAAAATCCGGCTACCGCCGGATCGGGAGAACGCTTTCGCGATGGCAAGTGGCGGAGGGAGTGGGATTCGAACCCACGGTGACATTGCTGCCACGCCGGTTTTCAAGACCGGTGCCTTAAACCGCTCGGCCATCCCTCCGGCATCGATATCGCCAGCGCGTGCTTCGCCGCCACCGGCTGCCCGGATATGCTGCCGCATGCCTGTAGATCTTAGGGCTTTAGCGCTCCGCGGATCGCGCCGTCAACCTTTCGGCGCCTGTCGGGGCGTTCGCGGGTCTGCCGCGGAGCGCAGATGAGCGAAGCACCTTACGGCCCTGCACGTAATCGGGTAGAATTGCGGGAGCCTGCGCCACATTCTTGCCTGTTTCCAGCCATAGTCGATTAATCGCGTTTCAATGAATTTCTGGGAAGAAGCGTGTTGCCGGGGAGCAGGGGCTTGGTCGTCCGGCGCGCTTTGGACCTGACCAGGACGAGGCGGCTCAACGCCTCGCCGGATCGAAAAGAGGGGACCGCCACAGAATGATGATGGAGACCGCGCGCCGACGCCTGCGATCCGCGTCGTCCATCCTTGTTGTCGCGGCATGCGGCGCGCTGCTGGCGGCGTGCAACACGGCGGGCCAGGTCACCGCCCAGAAAAAGTCCAGCGAATATTTCTCCGAAGCCGAGTACGGCGTTCCCGCCAGTCCGCGGGTGACCGACAAGCGTTCGCGCCTGCCGCGACGCGAAGGGCGCCTGCAGGTCGGAACGCCCTACATGGTGCACGGGAAATGGTACTATCCCAAGGAGAATCCGCGCTACAAGGCGGTCGGCGCCGCCTCCTGGTACGGCGACGCCTTCCACGGGCGACTGACCGCCAACGGCGAGATCTATGACATGGACCGGCTGACGGCGGCGCACCCCACCATGCCCTTGCCGAGCTATGCGAGGGTCACCAATCTCACCGACGGGGCCTCGGTCATCGTGCGCGTCAACGACCGCGGACCCTATGCCGACGGGCGCATCATCGATCTTTCCAAGCGTGCGGCCGAGATGCTCGACTACAGCACGGCCGGCGTCGCCCATGTGAAGGTGGAATATGTCGGCCCGGCGCCGCTGGTGCCGAACGATGACCGCTACCTGATGGCCTCCTATCGTCCTGGAAAGGACGTCGCGCCGCTGCCGGGCGAGGACGGAGCGACCGGCGTGATGGTCGCCATGAACGGCTCGACGCCAACCTCAGGGCATGGCGCGGTTCCGTTCCCGGGGCAGTTGAGCGATGTCGGCACTGCCATGCCCGTTCCCTCGCCTGAACCGCGGCCTGCGGTCCAGCTTGCGTCCGCCGTGCCCGCCGACATCATGGACGATGGAGACCCCGTCTTGCCGGCGCTCGGTCCGATCATACCGGAGCGGCCGCTGGCCGGGCTGGCCTCCACCGGCGTCAACGAAACGCTTCCTGTTCTCGGCTATGCGGATATGCGTGTGGAGCGCGCGGCGAAGGCCTTCGCGCTTGTCGACCGGCAGTCGGGCATGTCGCCGGCCGATATCGTGGCGTCGTGGAAGCGCTCGCAGCCTGCGAGGCCGGGCAAGGGTGACGAGGCGGCCTATGTGGCGGTCGGAACCTTCGCCAGCGCCGCCGAAAGCTCCGAGCAGGCAAAGGAGCTTTCCGCCTATGGCCGCGTGAAGATCGAAACGGCCGAAGACGGCGGGCGCAAATTCTACAGCGTCAGCCTTTATCCGGATGGCCGCGCATCGATCGACGACATGCTGCGCCACGCCTGGGCGGCCGGAGCAACGGACGCCATGACGGTGCGCGACTGAAGTTTACCCTCCGCTCCTGTTTACGTTCACCATCTTGCCCCTAATTGATTGATCGGACAGCGCACGCGCTGTTACCCTTTGCAGGTTATCGTGAGTACGGGCAGGGACAGGCCCTGAATCACGGAGAACTTGGCAAGGCAGAGGTGGGTCTCCGGGCGAAGCCGCGTGGCTTCACCGGCCGCAACGGCATTGAGCGGACGGGCAGGGTGAACGCAAATCTTCGATCGACGCTATGGTCGGCGGCGCTGCTGGCGCTGCTGACGCTCTGGTCTCTTTCCCCCGCGCACGCACAACTCTTTTCGACCCGTGCGTCGGAAGCCTACATGATCGACGCCGAGACCGGCACGATCCTCTTTTCCAAGAACCCCGACAAGCTCATCCCGCCGGCCTCGCTCGCCAAGCTGATGACGCTCGAAATGGTTTTCCATGCCATCAAGACGGGGCGGCTCCACCTCGACGACCAATTCTATATCAGCGTCAATGCCTGGAAGAACGGCGGCGCCGGCTCCGGCGGATCGACCATGTTCGCCAAGGTCAAATCGTCGGTCCGCCTGGAAGACCTCATCAAGGGGATGGCGGTGGTTTCGGCCAACGACGCCTGCATCGCGGTCGCCGAGGGCATGGCCGGCTCGGAGGACAATTTCGCGAAGCTGATGACGGAACGCGCCCGCCAGCTCGGCTTCGACCACATGGTCTTCAAGAACTCGACCGGCCTGCCGGCGGACGGACAAGTCGTGACCGTGAAGGAGCTGGCGCTTCTCGGGCTGCATATCTGGCGCGAATATCCGGACCTCTACCACTACTTCGCGCTGCCGGATTTCACCTGGAACAAGATCACGCAGCGCAACCGCAATCCGCTTCTGAGCATGGATATCGGCGCGGACGGGATGAAGACGGGCTTCACCGACGATTCGGGCTATGCAATCGTCGGCTCGGTCGAGAAGGACGGCCGGCGGTTGTTCGCCGCGCTGAGCGGAATGTCGAGCGAGGCCGAACGCGCCGAGGAATCGCGCAAGATGCTCGACTGGGGCATCAGGGCCTTCGCCAAGTCCGAGCTATTCGCCGAAGGCGAGACGGTCGCGCAGGCCTCGGTTTTCGGCGGCGCGCAGGCGAGTGTCGCCCTCAAGGCCAAGGGGCCGGTATCGATCTTCGTGCCGGTGACGAACCGCGATCAGCTGAAGGCGCGTGTGGTCTATACCGGCCCGCTGGTCGCGCCGGTGGAAGAGGGCACGCCGGTCGGCAAGCTCAAGGTCTGGATCGGCGATACGCTGAGCCAGGAGACGCCCCTCTTTGCAGCGCAGTCGGTCGACAAGGGCACGATCTACCAACGCGCCGCCAGCGCGCTCCAGGAATTGGCGATCGGCTGGATGCGGTGATTGGGTCAGGGCGCGGGCCATCCTGCAGTTCCTGGCCTCGGGACTGCATGGATTTTCAACGCCGGACCGCATAACTACTGAACGTGCGGCGAACGTCGCATAGGCATCGTCCTCGGATAGCGCCAAGTGACTCGTGGATTGTTTGTGACATTTGAAGGCGGGGAAGGGGCCGGGAAATCGACCCAGATCCGCATGCTCGCGGCGGAGCTCAGGGCTTCCGGCTACGAGGTTGTGGTGACCCGCGAGCCGGGCGGTTCGCCGGGCGCCGAAGCGATCCGCCATGTGGTGCTCTCCGGGGCGGCGGAGCCATTCGGTCCGGAGATGGAGGCGGTGCTCTTTGCGGCGGCGCGCGCCGACCATATCGACCAGACCATCCGTCCGGCGCTCGCCCGCGGCGCCATCGTGCTGTGCGACCGCTTCGTCGATTCCTCGCGCGTCTATCAGGGCGTCACCGGGGGGCTCAATCGCTCCTTCATGGAGGCGCTCGAGCGCGCCACAGTCGAGGACATGATGCCGGACTTGACCCTCATCCTAGATATCGACCCGGAAGAGGGATTGCGCCGGGCCGGCGCGCGGCGCGGCGCCTCCGAGGCCGACCGGTTCGAGAAGGAGGCCGTCTCGCTGCACAGGCGGCGGCGCAAGGCTTTCCTGGCCATCGCCAAGGCCGAGCCGAAGCGGTGCAAGGTCATCGACGGTTCCAGGCCGGCGGGAAAAATCGCTGCCGAGATCGCGAACGCGGTCGAGACACTCATCGAGCGGAACGGGTTGCGGACCCGGGAGCCGGTCGGCTGATGTCGGACCGTCTCGCGGCAGAGCAGTATGACAGCATACCGGGCGTGCCCGAGCCGTCGGAGAATCCGAGGCTTGTGGGACACAAGGACGAAGCGCGGCTGCTGGCCGGAGCCTACAGGGCCGGGAGGCTGCACCACGCGATCCTTCTGGCCGGACCGCTCGGCGTCGGCAAGGCGACGTTCGCTTTCCGGCTCGCGCATCACCTGTTGAAATATCCGCGCGCGGCCGAAGCGCCCGAGACGCTGGAGGACGCCGATACCGCCACATCGCTTTTCCGGCAGATCGCCAGCGGCTCGCATCCGTCGATCCTGCACCTGACGCGGCCTTTCGACGACAAACGCAAGGTCTTCAGGACCGTCGTGACGGTGGAGGAGATCCGCCGGGTCAACCGCTTCCTCTCGATGACGGCGCATGATGGCGGCTATCGGGTCGTCATCGTCGATTCGGCCGATGACATGAACACGAGCGCCGCCAACGCGCTTCTAAAGAGCCTGGAAGAACCGCCGTCCAGGACCGTCTTCCTGCTGATCTCCCATTCGCCGGGGCGGCTCCTGCCGACGATCCGCTCTCGCTGCCAGACGGTGCGGCTGAAGCCGCTCGACGCTCAATCGCTCCGCGCGGTCCTGCAGACGCTCGAGACCGACCTGCCGTCGAACCCGGCCGAACTCGAGGCCTTGGCCGTGCGCGCGCAAGGCAGTGCACGCACGGCGATCCTGCTGACCCAGTTCGGGGGGCTGGAGATCGGCGGAGCGCTCGACCGCGTATTGGCCGCAGGCCGCTTCGACGTTGCGGAAGCGGCAAGGCTCGCGGACGCGGTCGGCGGGCGCGACCAGGCGATCCAGTTCGGCATCTTCAACCGCATGGCGCTCGAAGCCGTGGCAGGAGCCGCCGGCAGGGCGGCCGAAGCCGGCGAGACCGAGCGGGCAGGGCGCCTCTCCGACCTCTGGAGCGAGGCGAACCAGAGGATCGTCGAAACGGATATCTACAATCTCGACCGCAAGCAGCACGCGGTCGGGCTGCTTCAGCGCATGCACGAACTCATGCGGAGCTGACCGCGCGCCGCAGGCGGGATTGGCAATCGCCTTCGCGATGCGCTATCTGACCCCACCCTGACATTCCGGAACCACTTCATGCCCGCCGAGAAATTCTACATCACCACGGCGATCTCCTATCCGAACGGCAAGCCGCATATCGGCCATGCCTACGAGCTGATCGCCACCGACGCGCTGGCCCGCTTCCAGCGCCTGGACGGGAAGGAGGTCTTCTTCCTCACCGGCACGGACGAGCACGGCATCAAGATGCTTCAGACGGCGCGCAAGGAAGGCATAACCGCACGCGAGCTCGCCGACCGGAACTCCAAGCTGTTCCGTGAAATGGGCCGGCTGCTCAACGCGTCGAACGACGATTTTATCCGCACGACGGAGCCGCGGCACTACGAAGCCTCGCAGGCGATCTGGAAGGCGATGGCGGCGAACGGCGACATCTACAAGGGCGGCTACGCCGGCTGGTATTCGGTGCGTGACGAAGCCTATTACGGCGAGGAGGAGACGCAGCTCCGCGAGGATGGCGTCCGCTACGGCCCGCAGGGCACGCCGGTCGAATGGGTCGAGGAAGAGAGCTATTTCTTCCGCCTGTCCGCCTACCAGGACCGGCTGCTCGAACTGTACGAGCGGCAGCCGGATTTCATCGGTCCAGCCGAGCGCCGGAACGAGGTGACGAGCTTCGTCCGTTCCGGACTGAAGGATCTCTCCATCTCGCGCACCACCTTCGACTGGGGCGTGCCGGTGCCGGGCGACGAGAAACACGTGATGTATGTGTGGGTCGACGCGCTCACGAATTACATTACGGCTGTCGGCTA
>JBQCFH010000147.1:0-6816 GCA_051959385.1 Rhizobiaceae bacterium
AAGCCGCCGGAAGGCATCTACCCGACGCTCGCGCTGATCGGCGCCGCCTGGTACTACGTCCACTTCCTGATCATCCTGCCGGTCCTCGGCCTGATTGAGACACCCAGACGCATGCCCAATTCGATTACCGAAGCCGTTCTCGAAAAGAACGGAGGCTCGGCGCATCCTGCGCGCGCCGCCGCCGCACCGCAAACCAAAGGCTGATCCGGAAAGGATTTCGAGATGAGGAAAATCCTTTACGGATTGGCGGCCCTCGCCATCGCTGCGGCCGGCACGGTTGCCGTCGCCGCGGCCCAGGAAAAGCAGAGCAACGAGCCGACACACTTCCCGATTCTGGAGCCGCAGGAGCAGAGCTGGTCCTTTGCCGGGCCGTTCGGCACCTACGACAAGGAGCAGCTGCAGCGCGGGCTGAAAGTCTACAAGGAGGTGTGCTCCGCCTGCCACTCGCTCAATCTGGTCGCGTTCCGCAGCTTGAAAGACCTCGGCTACAGCGAGGCGCAGGTCAAGGCGTTCGCGGCTCAGTACCAGATCCATGACGGGCCGAACGACGAGGGCGAGATGTTCGATCGGCCGGGTAAGCCGTCCGATCACTTCCCGGCCCCGTTCCCGAACGAGCAGGCGGCTGCCGCCGCCAACGGCGGCGCCGCGCCGCCCGACCTGTCGCTGATGGCCAAGGCGCGCGAGGTGCAGCGCGGCTTCCCGCGTTTCATCTTCGACATCTTCACACAATATGAAGAAGGCGGCCCGGACTATATCCATGCCTTCGTTTCCGGCTTCGGCCAGAAGCCGCCGGCAGGCGTGACGATTCCGGCGGGCACCTACTACAACCCGCATTTCATTTCCGGCGTTTCCACGCATATGCCGCCGCCACTGCAGGACGGTCAGGTCGCCTATGACGACGGCGCCCCGCAGACGGTCGATCAATATGCGAGGGACGTCGCCGCCTTCCTGATGTGGGCCGCCGAGCCGCATCTGGAGACGCGCAAGGAAGTCGGCTTCCGCGTGATGATCTTCATCATCCTGTTCGGCGTGCTCGTCTACCTGACGAAGCGCAAGGTGTGGGCCGAAGTCGCGCACTGAGCGAGCGCGATTGCGAATGGCTTCTTCAAGGGCGCCGCGAGGCGCCCTTGTTGCTATAGGAAGATGTTCGCGAGCTGCTGTTCGCAGGCGAGGCGGTCGAATCCAGACAATGGGCCTATGGCTCTGAGCTCGCGATACTGCCGTGCTTTTTTGCGTTGTGTCTGACGGCACTCACCTATTATCTGGGCACATGAAACACTCCCTCGAAGACACGCTCCTGTCGTCGATCCGTACGATTCCGGACTATCCCAAGCCGGGCATCCAGTTCCGGGACATCACCACGCTGCTCGGGAACGCGCGCGCCTTTCGCCGTACGGTGGACGAGCTGGTGCATCCCTATGCGGGTTTGAAGATCGACAAGATCGCCGGCATCGAGGCGCGCGGCTTCATCCTCGGCGGCGCCATCGCGCACCAGCTTTCCGCCGGTTTCATCCCGATCCGCAAGAAGGGCAAGCTGCCGCACGAGACGGTGCGCGTCGCCTACAGCCTGGAATACGGGCTGGACGAGATGGAGATGCACAAGGACGCCGTCTCGTCAGGCGAGAGGGTGATCCTGGTCGATGACCTGATCGCCACCGGCGGCACGGCGGAAGGTGCGGTGAAACTGCTTCGGCAGATGGGGGCGGAGATCGTGGCCGCCTGTTTCGTCATCGACCTGCCGGCGCTCGGCGGCCGCGCCAAGCTGGAAGCACTCGGCGTCGATGTCCGCTGCCTCATCGCCTATGAAGGGCATTGAGGCGCTCCGGCCGAGGCCGGAGCCTACGCCGCCTTCACCAGCACCGCGCTTTCGAACTCGATGACCTTGTCGCCGGTCGAATCGAACGCTTCGGCGCGGACCGACATCAGCCGCCAGCCGGGGCGGGACGCGAGCGGCCGGTGCGCCAGCACCGTGCGTTTGAAGGTGATCGTCTCGCCGGCATAGACCGGCTTCACCCATTTCAGATTGCGGAAGCCGGGGGAGGGGCCGAATTCCGGCGCGGGCCCAGGACCGTTCCAGGTGCGCTCCATGCCGTCGCCGCGCCAGTTGACGTTGTAGCGCATCCACATGGAGGCCGTGTGCCAGCCCGAGGCGCACAGCTTTCCGAAGACGCTCTTTTCGGCACTCTTCTCGTCCATGTGGAAGGGCTGCGGATCGAACTTGCGGGCGAAGGCCTTGATCTCATCGGCCTCGAAACGATGCGAGCCAAGGGTGATGGTTCGGCCGACGCCGAGATAGTCGTCCAGCGTCATGCCGCCGTCTCTGGATTGCGCAGCCGGAACATGCCGATGTTCTCTACTTCGAGCACAATCTCGCCGTTCTGGTTTTCGAGCTCTCCCCGGCAGCCCGCAAAGCCGATGTCGGGCCGCGACTTTGACCGTCGCTTCGACGTGATGGTGGCCCGACCCGTCAGCGTATCGTCCGGTCGGACCGGCTTCTTCCAGCGCACATAGTCGATGCCGGGCGAGCCTTCCGATGTGGACTGCAGGATGAACGCGTCGCAGACCATGCGCATGTAGATCGAGCAGGTGTGCCAGCCCGACGCCGACAGGCCGCCAAGGATGCCGGCCTTGCCGGCGGCCTCGTCGAGGTGCATCGGCTGCGGGTCGAACTCACGCGCGAACTCGATTATTTCCGCAGCCGTGACGGTCCTTGTGCCGAGGCCGAGAACCTGCCCGACCTCGAGATCCTCGTAGGCCCATTTCTTGTCCATCATTGCCGATTCCATTCGTCTGGCGGGCGGACACCTTGCCGCCTCGGGTTGCGGACCGCAAGCGCCGGCGGCGCTCTCGGCCGCTCACGAAATTTTGCCGGTGAACGGTCTTTCTCCGGAAATTGATTGGGTATATATATTGCGAACCGATCGGTTCGATCCCATATGGCGGTTCTCTGGCCGCAGGATGTGCGTGCAGCGCCAGGATCGAAGTGCATATTCCGGAGAATTGAAATGTTTGAACAAAATGTCGGCCTCAGCGACCGCGCCGTGCGCACGCTCTCGGGCCTGTTCCTTATAGGGTTGATTTTCATGGCGCCCGATGCGCCGCTGCGCTGGCTCGGCCTGATCGGAGTTGTTCCGCTGCTCACGGGCGTCGTCGGTACGTGCCCTTTCTATCTCCTGATAGGCAAGACGACGTGCGCATCGAAGGAGAAGGCGAAGGCCAACTGAACCGTTTACCATAGCGTCCTCAACCGTCCTCCCAAGACGGTGAAGAGCCGGCGGTGGCCGGCTTTTCGCTTTTCTGCACAGCCTCAAACGTTGAACTTGAAGAGCATCACGTCGCCGTCCTGAACGACGTAATCCTTGCCCTCGTCGCGCGCCTTGCCCGCTTCCTTGGCCGCGACCTCCCCGCCGAGCGAAACATAGTCATCATAGGCGATGGTCTGGGCGCGGATGAAGCCGCGCTCGAAATCCGTATGGATGACGCCGGCCGCCTGCGGCGCCTTCGCGCCCTTGTGAACGGTCCAGGCGCGCGTCTCCTTCGGCCCGGCGGTGAAGAAGGTGATCAACTCCAACAATTCGTAGCCGGCGCGGATAAGGCGGTCGAGGCCCGGCTCCTCGAGCCCCATCGCCTCCAGGAATTCCTTCTGCTCCTCGTCCGGCAATTGCGCGACCTCCGCCTCGATCGCGGCCGAAATGGTGACGGTGCGCGCGCCCTGTTCGGCGGCCATCTTCTCGACAGCCCCGGTATGCTCATTGCCGGTCGCGGCGTCGGCTTCCGCGACGTTGCAGACATAGAGCACGGGCTTCGAGGTCAAAAGATTCAGCCCGCGCAGGATGCGCAGGTCCTCCGCCGCGATTCCCTTCAGGAGAAGCCGGACCGGCTTGCCGTCCTGCAGCAGCGCCAGCGCCTTTTCCATGACGGGAAGCACGGTGAGCGCCTCCTTGTCCTTGCCGGTGGCGCGCTTCCTCACCTGCTGGATGCGGCGGTCGAGGCTTTCAAGGTCCGCCAGCATCAGTTCGGTCTCGACCGTGTCGGCGTCGGCGAGAGGATCGATGCGGCCCTCGACATGGGTGATGTCGTCATCCTCGAAGCAGCGCAGGACGTGCACGATGGCGTCGACCTCGCGGATATTGGCGAGGAACTGGTTGCCCAGCCCTTCGCCCTTGGAGGCGCCGCGCACGAGGCCGGCAATATCGACGAAGGAGATGCGCGTCGGAATGATTTCCTTCGACTTGGCTATCGCGGCGAGCTTATCGAGCCGCGCGTCGGGCACGGCCACCTCGCCGGTATTCGGCTCGATGGTGCAGAATGGGTAGTTCGCCGCCTGCGCCGCGGCGGTGCGCGTCAGCGCGTTGAAGAGCGTCGACTTGCCGACATTGGGCAGGCCGACGATGCCGCATTTGAAACCCATGCAGGGAACTCCGGTGAACCAGTCTGGCGGCTGCTATGCCGGAGCGGATCAAGGCCGGTCAACCCGTCTCTCCCGGAGAAATTGCCGCGTCGGCATGTTAAAGCGCGCCGCCTGTCATACCGGCAACGAATAGACTCCGACCTCCGCGCTCTTGCCGCGCAGTTTAGCCGTGCTTCGCGCTAGGCCGGGAAAGCGCTCCGCCACGGCGGCGAAAGCCGGCTCGCTCACCAGCAATTCGCCGGGTTTCGCCCGCGCCTGGATGCGCTGAGCCGTGTTCACCGGGTCGCCCAGCGCCGTGAAGTCGACGATGTGCTCCCCTCCGATATTGCCGACAAAGGCCGGACCCACATCTATGCCGATGCCGACCGGCAGCCAGGGCGGCTCGGTCCCGCCATAGCCGAAGGCCTGCATCAGCGCACGGCCCGCATCGATCGCCTTCGACTTGAAATCCGGGCCGGAGAAGCCGGGGATGAAGAAGGCCATCACCTCGTCCCCGATCAGCTTGTCGACCGTCGCGTCGTGAACGATCAGCGTCTCGGTCGCCACCCTGTAGAACCGGTTGAGCAGTTCGGCGTAAGCGGCCGGACCCATTCGCTCGGCAAGGCCGGTCGAGTCGCGGATATCGGCAAAGAGGATCGCCGTTTCGACCTCCGCCCCGCCGCGCGGCATCTTCTCGCAGCAAAGCGTGCAGAGCTGCGGGTTCTTCTTGGAGGGCGCGAAGCCGGCCAAGCGGCATATGCTGCCGCCGAAGCCGCCGAACGGGTTGTAGCAGAGCTTGCAGCGCGGCGAGCCGGGCAGCAGGCGCATCACCCGTTTCAGGCGCCGCAACGCTTTCACCGAATGGCCCTGGGTCACCACCTCCAGCCATTCGTCGCTGTGGACTGGGGCACCCGCTTCGAAAGCCCGTGCCATCGCTCGCCTCCGGGGGGGACAATAGCACATCCGGCGTACGGAGTCGCGGGTACTGGGGCGTGCGTTGGCCACGCGGCCTATCAATATTCAGTAGGCCGACCTTACCGCATTCGAGCGTTGCTACAAAGAAGCCAGAACCTGCTCGGGGTCATGGGCGAAAACACGAATTTCGTCTTTCCGCCATATGGGCTTTGCCTTGCGCCGCTGCAACCATGCGCCGGCGTCCGGACCCCAACATATCCCAGTCATGGTTGCGAGGGTCAATCCTTCCCGAACAGCTTCTTCAGCATGGCCGCCATCGGCCCGGTTTCCGGCACTTTGGCTGCGGGCTTCTGCGGACGCGCCTGACGAATGTGGCTCCGAGCCTTCGCCGGGCCTGGGCTTTTCGGCGGAGGGCGGTCGTCATCGCCGGTCGGCTGCAGTTTCTCGCGCAGGTCGAGCGTGACGCGGTTCATGAAGCTCGAGCCGTCGTCCTTGACCAGAAGCGGCGCGTTGTCGGCAATGCTTTCGAGAAGCGTCTGCAGCCACTCGCCATCGGCCTTGGCAAAATCGCCGAGCACATAGCCGTGCACCATCGGCTTGGCGCCAGGGTGGCCGATGCCGATGCGCACACGGCGATATTCGGTGCCGACGTGCTGGTCGATCGAGCGGATGCCGTTGTGCCCGCCCGAGCCGCCGCCGGTCTTGACCCTGACCTTGCCCGGCGCGAGGTCGAGTTCGTCATAGAAGACGATCAGGTTCGAGGGATCGAGCTTGTAGAAACGCATGGCCTCGCCGACCGACTGGCCGGAAAGGTTCATGAAGGTCTGGGGCTTCAGCAGAAGCACCTTCTCGCCGGCGAGGTTGCCCTCGGCAAGAAGGCCCTGGAACTTCTTCGACCAGGGCGAAAAGGAATGGCGGCGGGCAATCGCATCCGCCGCCATGAAGCCGACATTGTGCCGGTTGCCGGCATGTTTCGGGCCGGGATTGCCGAGGCCTGCCAGAAGCAGCATCGACGCATCCTCCTCGGGGCCGGATTACTCCTCCGAGCCCTTCTCTTCTTCCGCCTCGGGCTGTTCCGCCGGCGCCTCGACGCCTTCCTCGGTCGGCTCGGGCTTCATGGCCGACGAGCCGGCGATCGTGGCGATGGTGAAGTCGCGATCGGTGATCACGGGGGTCACGCCCTCCGGCAGCTTCACCGCCGAAATGTGCAGGGAGTCGCCGATATCGGTGCCTTCGAGGTCGAGCGTGATGAACTCCGGGATCGCGGTCGCGGGGCAGTGGAATTCGACCTCGTGACGCACGACGTTGAGCACGCCGCCGCGCTTGATGCCGGGCGACTTGTCCTCGTTGATGAAGTGGACCGGGATGTCGACGGTGACGATCGTGTCCTTGCCGATGCGCAGGAAATCGACATGCATCGGGAAGTCGCGGACCGGGTCGAGCTGGTAGTCCTTGGGCAGGACCTGGATCTTCTCGCCGCCGACATCGATCGTGGCGATGGTGGTCATGAA
>JBQCFH010000148.1:0-2219 GCA_051959385.1 Rhizobiaceae bacterium
CGTGCCGGACAAGCCCGGCGTCGCGGCCGCAATTTTCGGCCCGCTCGCCGACGCCAGCATCAACGTCGATATGATAGTGCAGAATGTGTCGGCTGACGGCGCGACGACGGACCTTACATTCACTGTCCCTGCCGCTGACTATCAGCGCGCGACCGAGACGCTGACCAAGTCAAAGGGTCACGTCGGTTATGAACGGATCGACGGCGCGAACGACGTCGCTAAGATCTCCGTGATCGGCATCGGCATGCGCAGCCATGCCGGCGTCGCTGCCAAGGCGTTCAAGGCACTGGCGGAAAAGGGCATCAATATTCGCGCGATCACCACGTCGGAAATCAAGTTTTCGCTGCTCATCGACGCCAACTACACCGAGCTCGCGGTGCGTACGCTGCACAGCCTTTACGAACTGGACAAAGGAGAAGCTCCGGTGGTGGATGCGCTACGGCACGCGCGCGAGCGCCCTGGCCGCAGACCTGACGCATGGCCAAGCCAACCATCTCTTATGCCCAGCGGTTCGAGGACCTTTACCTGATGCGCTGCTTCGGCAGCCGCAGCGATGGCTTTTATATCGATATCGGATCGGGACACCCGGTTTACGACAACGCCTCGTTCGCTTTCTATCTCGAAGGTTGGCGGGGAGTTACGGTCGAGCCCAACCCCAAGCTCGCGCCTCTGAGTAGAGCGATCCGGCCGCGCGACCGGCACATCGAGGCTCTTCTCGGCGCAAGCCACGGCCAGGGCACGTATTCTCTGGTCGAGGATTTTCACGGCCTCTCGACCATGGTCGAAGCCCATGCTCGCGCGGCGCAGCAGCAATTCGGAAAATCCTCGCAGGCCGTGCCAATGCCGGTCCTGACGTTGAAGGAGCTTTGCCGGCAGCATGCACCGCCGGTGTTCGAATTCCTCAAAGTCGATGTGGAAGGCGCCGAGCAGGAGGTGCTGCTCAACGGAGACTGGCAGAGCTTTCGGCCGAAGGTGGTCGTGGTGGAGGCGCTTGCACCCTACACGCTCGCGCCGGCCTGGCCGGCATGGGAGCCGTTTCTCGCCAAACACGGCTATCGCTATGTCTGGTTCGACACCCTCAACCGTTACTACCTTGCCGAGGAAGCAAGCGAGCTGGCGCCCTGTTTCGAGACCGCGCCCGCTGCGTTCGACGAGGTTTTTCAGTTCCGAACCGTCAAACCCGCCCTCCTCGATGCTCGCCATCCCGACCACCGCCTGGCCAAGCTGTTGGCCGGCAGCGACATGACCCATCTGCCCCTGCTCGGGCGCGACCTCCTCCTCGAACGTGTGATCGCCGACATTAGCTGCGCTGCGCTGGAACAAGCAGCCGGGGCGGATGCGATCGCCGCGGCGACGGAACGGGTATTCGGGCCCGAGGGACGACTGTCGGGCGCGGGCCTGAAGCTTCCGCCGGCGCCGAAGTTGCGCGAAGTTTATGCCGCGCTCCTCGACAGCGACGAATTCCGCGCGGCTTGCGGTCGTATTTCCGCAAGCTATGCCTGGTAAGACGCCTTTCGCTTGCCCGGCCCTCCCGGCATTGGCTATACGGCTTGACGGATTGTAGCCGCTGTGGGCGCCCGGGCCTGGCGGATACTATTTCCTGATTAGGTCGAGCCGAGGGGCTGACACCTCGGCCGGATGAGTTGAACGAGGATACGCCATGCGTGGCGCGCTCGGCGGTCCGCGCGTGCTGTTGCGTCGGCTTCGCGAGGTGATGGCGGAGCCGGTCAGCGCGCAGGAGCGCCTCGATAAGATCGTGGTATTGATCGCCGCCAACATGGTGGCGGAGGTGTGCTCCGTCTACGTGCTGCGCGTAGACGGCACGCTCGAGCTCTATGCCACCGAAGGCCTAAACAAAGCGGCGGTGCACCAGACGGTGCTGCGCTCCGACGAAGGCTTGGTGGGCCTCGTCGCTAGCGAAGCGAATCCGGTCAACCTCTCGGACGCGCAGAACCATCCGGCATTCTCCTATCGGATCGAAACCGGCGAAGAAATCTACCATTCGTTCCTAGGGGTGCCGGTCCTGCGCGCCGGCAACACGCTTGGCGTGCTCGTGGTGCAGAACCGGGCGCGGCGCACCTACACCGAGGAGGAAGAGGAGGCGCTGCAAACGACCGCGATGGTGCTCGCGGAGATGATCGCCTCGGGCGAGCTCTCGGCGATCGCCAAGCCGGGCGCGGAGCCTGCCGCCCGGCGGCCGCTGCACCTCGTCGGCACCG
>JBQCFH010000149.1:0-4343 GCA_051959385.1 Rhizobiaceae bacterium
AGAAGTCCCAATCGGTCCCAACTCGATAGGCAAGAGGAGACGTAGTCTTCCGCCTCCCTCGGCGAAAAACTCATCTCCTCGATCAGGAGCCGGGCAGAGCCGTCCTCGCCCGAACCACCAGCCAGGGAAGACCAAAGAGCCGTCCCGAGGGGATCCAGGGCATAAAGGCGCTGCTGCCCTTCACAGAAAAGAACGCCTCTATCGTCCAGTTCCACCAGACTGACGTCATCCCTGGACGGCAAGATCATCTTTCTGCCTCTGCGTAGCGACTAGAGAAGTCCTCGCGAAATCGTCAGCGTGTTTTTCATAGCCGCGCCCCGCAGCCTTTGGCGGAAGCTGCGGATAGCGCGGACCGCCATATGGTTGACGAGACGAAACCGATCGCTCCGCTCCATCAGCATCTGGCGGTGAAAGAACAGGTGAGCGATCACGTTTCGGGCGGCTATGTCGGCAGCGCCTGCCTTCGCAATCTTCACGAGGGTCAGCAGGTATACATCGAAGGCCAAGGAAAGCCTTGCCGCGGAAAACCGCGCCCGCGCCGATGCCCAGTCCACTTGTTCGCGCTGCAAAAGATCGGCGATGTCGAACAGGTGCCTGAGCTGCATCCGGCCGCATGAAAGACCCCCGTCGTTGAACATGTCGTGCGCGATCAAGTGCACGACACGACTCGTGGGGGCCGGCACGCAGAAGCTGCAGCCGTCGATGGTGACGGCTTCGCCAAAGTCGAGCTGCAGCGTCGGATAAAGCTTGCCGGGCCCGGGCGGCCGATGGTGCAGGTCTACCATCCCTGCATCCTGAGGCCGGTAGAACTTGGCGTGGGCATGCTCTCCGATGTTGCCGTCGAGATCGCGGTAGGACAGGCTCCGGAGGATTTCCGAAGCTCGCGGCAGGTCGCTCGGCGTCAGCAGAACATCCAGGTCAGAGGTCATGCGGCTGCCGAGCTCGTCGGCCGGGCATGTCAGGAGGATGATGGTGCCCTTGAGCAGGGTGGGGAGGATGCCGGCAGCGTTCAGCGCGCCGATCGCCTCGAGCGCCTGTTCTTTCAGGCGCACATTCCTTTTGAGGTTCAGGTCATGAAGGAGCTGAACATATTGACGGACATCGTCCGCAACGAGATCGCGCCGGGCCCTGAACACCGCGTGCAATCGTGGCGTGACGAGGTGCTCGTTTGCCTGGCGAATTAGCCCTTCCCAATCGACCGATGCAGGAATTTCTCCCCTGAGGCAGGAGGCCAGGCCGTACACGCTCAAGCGCGCCTGCCGATCGAAGGATCGCCGCGACCGCGCTCGATCAGGAATTCAGCTCGGGGCTTAGGCCCGGCCGATATTCTTCCGCGTGCAGACCTGACAGGCAAGGGATCCCCCGTCGTGCGGGCTATTGAGCGATCATATTATGCGGACCGCCGGGCCAAGAGACCTCCGTTCAGCCATTCAGCCCTACTTCCTTTGCGCCCGGGCTTCCGGCTGGCTGCGCATGTCCGGTCCGTCGCCAAACAGGCGCCGCCGAATTGCCGCCGGCGTCCTGCTGCCCGGCCTCACTCCGGAACGCCTGCGGTCCTCAGCGCCTCTATGTAGCGCCTGGCGAAAGCTTCGTCGCGCCAGGGATTGATCTGGATCTGCAGCGTCAGAGTGTAGGTTGGAAAGGCCTCCATCAGGCGTCTGGCCGCCTCGCGTGCCTCGTCCAGCCTGTTCAGTCCGACGAGCGCACTGATCACGACCCGATGCGAGGAGCCGTAATTGGGCATTTCCCTCAGGGCGTTCTCTCCCCACGTCAGCGCTTCCTCGAAACGCTCCAGCATCAGGTAGCTCATGCCGATGCCGGAAAGGGCGATGCCTTTCTCGGGATCGACGGGGCTGAGGCGCATCGCCTTGTGGAAATGGTCGATTGCGGTGAGCGGCCGGCTGGCATGCGCATTGACCCAGCCGCTGCCCGTGTAGGCCTGCGCGGAGTTGGGATTGAGATACAGGGACCGCTCGATCGCGCCGAGCGCCGTCTCGTAATCCTTGGCGCTGTAGGCGATTACCTGCGCCGCAAACCGCAAGCTCGTGGGATCGTCGCGCGCTTCCGCGAGCACCTCGCGCGCCATCCGCACCGCCACCCGAATGTCATCGGGCTCGTGCCAGCACTGGCTGACGGAGACGCTGCGGATATAGGCTCCGAGCGCTTTCGCCAGCACGAAGTCCGGGTCGATGCTCAGGGCCTCGTTCGTGAGCTTGCGGACATCCGCGAAGCCTTCGCGCGTCATCGCGTAGAAACGCGGCAGCGCACGAAGATACATGTCATAGGCGCCGATATAGTTGGTGGGCTTGGTGCGCGCCTGCTTGATCTCCTCCAGGCGGATGCTCGGCTCGACGGCGCCGACGACGCTTTCCGTCACCTTGTCCTGCAGATCGAAGACATCGCTGATGTCTCCTTCGAAGCGGTCCGCCCAGACGTGATGTCCGCTGATCGCATCGACCAACTGGCCGACGATGCGGACCCGGGATCCCGCCTTCCTGATGCTGCCTTCGAGCACGTAGCGGACGCCGAGTTCGCGCGAGACCTGCCGGACGTCCACGGCCCGACCCTTGTAGGTGAAGGAGGAGTTGCGGGCGATCACGAAAAAGGACTTCACGCGGCTCAACCCGGTTATGATCTCCTCCACCAGCCCGTCGGCGAAATATTCCTGCTCGGGGTCGCCGCTCATATTCGTGAACGGCAGGACGGCAATCGAGGGCTTGTCGGGGATTAAGGGAGAGGCGGCGGCGACGGTAGGCGCGGCGAATTCCACACGGTAGGCGCGCACCGGCCGTTCGATGTTCTTGAGACGCTGTTCGCCAAGCGGCGCAAGGCCGTAGTCCAGTTTACCCTGGAGATGATCGTAGGCAGTGCCCGAGACGATCACGCCTCCGGGTTCCGCGATGCCTTCCAGCCGCACGGCGATGTTCACCCCGTCGCCGTAGAGATCGCCGTCCTCCTCGCGGGTGACGTCGCCCAGGTTGATCCCCATCCGGAACCGGATCGGGCGCTCCTGGGGCGCCGCTTTCTCGCGCTCGGCGATCGCTTGCTGCACGGCGACCGCACATGCAACGGCATTGACCACGCTGGCGAACTCGCACAGGAAGCCGTCGCCCGTAAGCTTGACAATCCGGCCCTGATGCTTGCGCAGGAGCGGCTCGACGAGTTCCTTGCGGTAGGATTTGAGCCGCTCGAGCGTGCCGAGTTCGTCCAGTTCCACAAGGCGCGTATATCCGACCGCGTCGACAGCCAGGATTGCGGCAAGCCGACGCTCCGGACGCTCTGTCATGGCTGCGCCCGACAGAGGGAACCCGTCAGGTTCCCCCTGCGCCTTGGCCCGTTCGCTTCCGACACCGTTTCCAGCATACCGGCCGCTCAGAGGATCGGAAGCAGAATATCGGTGTGTGACATCCGTGTCGATGGCGGGCAATGTCTTGTCCTTTCGCTTGACCGGACAGCTTGCAAGAGAGTTGCCGGTCGGCAGCCGGATTAATCTCGCGATCAACGTCGGAATCGAATGTGGCCTTCCACGATGATTGTGGGCGGCTGACGCCAAGCAGGATGGTCCCGACGATTGCGCGTGGAAAAAAATTCGACCCGAAATGAATTTCGCGAAGAATTCCGTTTTAAAATCAGGTGCTTCGTCCGTCCGTCCCGCTTTTCGCGGACTCCACTTGTCCACGCCTTCCGCACTTCGATCACAATTCGCGACAGTTCCTCCCACCGGGAACACCGGTCGCGACGGTGATTGGGTGGGGAGGGACCGGCGCCTGCGGCGGTGGGTTAACGTGACCCGGGCTCATGCAGGCGGCCGGCGACCTCCAAGGAGGCGGTGGTTGGTCAAGACGCCGGCGGGCGCGGCAGGTGCCGTGCCAGTCATTTAATTTGAGAGGCATGGCCTCGCGCCCGCTTCCCAATCGCTGACACAGTAGCCAGACCGGAAACGGGGCGTGGCGAGGATGAGGTGCGCCCCTTCTCCCCTTGTGGGAGAAGGTGGCCGCGCCGGAGCGAAGCGGAGGGGCGGTCGGATGAGGGGTCTTCCAGCTTGGCCCGAACGGCGCAACCTAACCGAACCTGGCCGCTACAAGCCCGACCGGGCGTCGTGCCTCGTGCCACGCCCCGAGCCGGAAGCAAACGTGGGAGCCAAGCGGCGTGCGGGCCTGGACGTCATTCGTTGTGGCGGATTGCGTGGCGGGCCGGTTCACGCTAATCGGTTTAGCACCTGCCGCCACGCAGCGTTGAAAGCTGCAGGGATGGAGTGAGCCGACAGGGGACCGATGGGAATTCAAGTAGCCGATTTCGGGCGCCCGGGCGCCCGCCGGTCGAGAAGCGGGAGGCGTCGGTGA
>JBQCFH010000150.1:0-9466 GCA_051959385.1 Rhizobiaceae bacterium
TTATGGGATGAATGGGGCGCGCGCCTTGTGCCTTCCGCGAAAAGCCACTAATTGAGCGGCCCGTGGGGCCCGTAGCTCAATGGTTAGAGCCGGCGGCTCATAACCGCTTGGTTGGGGGTTCGAGTCCCTCCGGGCCCACCAGTAAATCAAGAGCTTGGGCCAGCGCGGCTTGCTGCGGCAAGGACGAGCCTCGGCGCGGTGTTTCTCTTCAGCGCCCTGATCGTCCTCGGAGCGGGAGCGATAGCGCTGCGGCTCCTGCGGCCCTGGCGGAGTTGAGGGCGACCGACAGTCAGCCGCAAGCGGATACCTCGAATTCCAGTCGGTCAGCTGGTGCGGCGCACCAGATCGTTCTTCATTTCCGCCAGCAGACTGCCGATCTTTTCCTTCAACTCGGGGGCGCCCATGCTTGTCGGATAGGATACGGCGACGCCGATTACCTCCTGACTGTCCGGATCGCGCAGCGCGATGCCTTGCGAGGAGACGCCGTCATATGAATCGTTGACGGAGTAGGAGCAGCCCGTTTCCCAGATCGATCGGATTCGATCCATAAGCTCCTCGTGCGTCCGCGGTGCACGCTCCGTCACGAAGGGAAGCTCGTCCGGAAGGCGCATTTTCCTCTCCTCGTCAGTCAAAAGAGCCAGCATGGCGCGGCCGTTCGAAGTGGCATGCGGCCAGGCGCGGTAGCCGGGAGTGGAGGAGATCGCCAACGGGCTCGATCCCCTTACCATGCGCAGGACCGCAAGCTGCGGCCCGTCGAAAACAGTAATGTATCCGGTATGCCCGCCGACGGTGCAGACATGTTGAAGGTGTTTCTGGACGAGATCCAGGAAGCTTTGGTTGGAGCGGCAGATCTGGCCAAGTTCGAATAGCCGGATGCCGGGCGTGTAGAGGCGAGTGGTCGGATCATACTCCAGCATTCCACTCTCGCGCAGAACTTTCATGACGCGCGAGACGGTGGCCTTGGGGCGCCCGGTGCGGCGCGTCAACTCCGCCTGGCTGAGCGAGGGTTGGTCGAGCCTGAAACATCTTAGAATTGAAACAGCGTCGTCTAAAGATCCCAAAATGCACCTATGGATTGAAGTACAGGATCATATTGTTCCATATCTGGAACTTGCTGTCAAATATGGAACAAAGCTGGACAGTGGGTTTCATCGAGCCTATAAGGGCGGAACCATAGGCCATGGAAGAAAGGCGCCGCGCGTGGCGAGGCGCCGCGCACCCGCAACAGGGTGCATTTCGGACATGAGGCTGGCGGGAGCGACATTCCCGCTGACGAGAGCGTCAATTCGGGACCGTGCGCGATCGGCCCGCTTTACTGGGGACCAGGTGAATGGAAGCAGGATCGGCAAATTTCCGCGCCGGCATCGATATCGGCGGGACATTTACAGACTTCATTTTGTTCGACGAAGCCGCCGCTGCCATCCGTCTGCACAAGTGCCTGACAACACCTTCCGATCCGTCGCGTGGCGCTCTCGACGGTCTCCGCGATATCGTCTCGGCTGCCGGCATTTCATTCTCCGAGATCGATGAGATCGTCCATGGGACGACGCTCGTCACCAACGCCGTGATCGAGCGCAGAGGCGCTGCGGTCGGCCTTCTCGCGACCGAGGGATTCCGGGACGTTCTGGAGATCGGTTCGGAGCAGCGTTACGACATCTATGATCTTTTCCTCACTTTTCCGGAACCGCTGGTCAGCCGTTCCCGCCGGTTGGAGATTTCGGAACGTATCGGAGCCGACGGCGGGGTGATCAAGCCGCTCGACGAGGTTTCCGTCCTGCGCGCCGTCAAGGCGCTGGTAGCCGACAATGTCGACGCGATCGCCGTCTGCCTGATGCATTCCTATCGCAATCCTGCCCACGAGAGACGCGTCCGCGACATCATCCAGCAGCACTATCCGCACATCTCGGTTTCGATTTCCTCGGAAGTCGTGGCCGAGATCTCCGAATATCCGCGCTTCGTCACGACCTGCGCCAATGCCTACGTGCAGCCCCTGATGGACGGCTATCTCAGCCGCCTTGCCGGCGACCTGGCGGCGCATGGCTTCAAGGGAGCCCTGCGCCTGATGCATTCGGCGGGCGGCCTCGTCTCGGTCGAAGAAGCGCGCCGGTTCCCGATCCGGCTGCTCGAATCCGGCCCTGCCGGCGGCGCGCTCGCCACGGCCTGGTTCGGTGAAAGAGCCGGCAAGAAGGATGTCATCGCCTTCGATATTGGCGGCACGACGGCCAAGGCCTGCATGATCGAGAACGGCATGGCCCATATCGCCTCCTATCTGGAGGCCGGCCGCGTGCGCCGCTTCAAGAACGGTTCCGGCCTGCCGATCAAGTCACCGGTGGTCGACATGATAGAGATCGGCGCCGGCGGAGGATCGATCGCCTCGATCGACGTGGTTGGATTGCTGCAAGTCGGCCCGCAGTCCGCGGGCGCCATGCCCGGTCCCGCCTGCTATGGCGCCGGCGGAGCCGAGCCGACGGTCACGGACGCCAGCGTCGTGCTCGGTTACTACGATCCCGCCTTCTTCCTCGGCGGGCGCATGAAACTTGATGTCGCCGCCGCGGAAGCAGCCCTCAAGACAATCGCCGAACCGCTGCATATTTCAACCGTCGAGGCCGCCTGGGGCGTCCATCAGGTGGTTGGCGAGAACATGGCAAGCGCCGCTCGCATTCACCTCGTGGAGAAGGGCAAGGATCCTCGCTTCTATTCGATGATCGGCTTCGGAGGCGCGGGCCCGGCTTTTGCCGCCCGCGTCGCCCGCATACTCGGCGTCTCGGAAGTCATTATCCCGCAAGGCAGTGGAGCGGCTTCGGCCTTCGGGTTCCTTACGGCGCCGCTTTCCGTCGATCTCGTGCGCTCGCAGCTCACTCCTCTGTCGGAAGAATTCGACGCCGATGCGGTCAGCGCGGTATTCGACGACCTGGCGAGCGAGGGCAGGACCAAGCTCGTGGCCGCCGGGGCTGCGGAAAAGGATCTCGTGTTCGTACGCACCGCGGACATGCGCGTCGTCGGCCAATTGCACGAAATCAACGTGCCGATCCCGGCCGGCCCGCTTGATTCCGCCGCATATGCGACGATCCGGAAGGCCTTCGAGGACGTCTATAGTGCCCGCTATACCCGCGTGCCGCCCGAAGCGGAGCTGGAGATCCTCTCCTTCCGCGTTCGAGCGAGCGGCGCGACGCCGAAATTGGCCTTGAGGCAGGCCGACATCCACGAAAGCGGCGAAAGCGCGCTGAAGGGCCATCGCAAGGCCTATTTCGGCGAAGGCTTCGTCGAGGCGGCGGTGTACGACCGCTACCGCTTGAGGGCCGGTGCCGAGGTCAAGGGACCGGCAATAATCGAAGAACGGGAAGCGACGACGGTAGTGCCTCCCGGCGACCTGTTGACGGTGGACGAAGCGGGCAACCTGCGCATCAAGATCCAGACCGCCGGCAAGGGCGTGGAACTGGTTACGCCCGAAATGAGTAAGGCGGAAGCGATCAGGAGCATCGAATCCGATCCGATCGCACTGGAAATCATGTGGAGCCGCCTGGTCACCGTCGCGGAAGAGATGTGGCATACCGTCTGCCGCACCGCTTACTCATTGATCATATCGGAATCGCAGGACTTCGGCTGCTCGATCCTCGATGTCACAGGCGAGACGCTCGCCCATTCAAGCCGTGTCATGCCGGTCTTCAACCTCACCCTGCCGGTGGTGGTCAAAGCCGCGCTCGCCCGCTACCCGATCGAGACCCTGCAGCCCGGCGACGTCCTCGTCTGCAATGACCCATGGCTATGTGCGGGCCATTTGTTCGACATCGCGGTCATCACGCCGGTGTTCCGCAACGGCAAGGTTGCCGCCGTCATGGGCACCGTCGGCCATGTCGGCGACATCGGCGGCACCCGCAACGGAATGAAGGCGACCGAGGTCTATGAAGAGGGACTGCAGATCCCCCCGATGAAGCTCGTCAGGGCAGGCGTCGAGAACGAGGATCTGTTCCGCCTGATGGCCGAGAACATCCGCGATTCCGACCAGGTGCTCGGCGATGTGCGCTCCTTGATCGCCGCCAACGAAACCGGCGCGCGGCGTCTCGCCTCCTTCATGGAGGAATACGGGCTTGCCGACCTGACGGCGCTGGCAGAAGTCGTCCAGTCGCGATCGGAAACGGCTATGCGCGCGGCGGTCAGAGCGCTGCCGGACGGCGTGTACACCTCGGAAGTGACCTACAATCCGCTCGGCACGCCGATGACCATACCGGTCAAGCTGACGATTGCGGGCGACACGATCGAGGTTGATTTCGAAGGCGCGCCGCCGGAAGTGCCGCTGGGCGGCATCAACTGCACGCTGACCTATACGACGGCGCATGCGACCTATCCGCTGAAATGCATGCTGACGCCGAGCGTGCGCGGCAATGCCGGCTGCTACCGGCCGTTCACGGTGAAGGCTCCGAGAGGTTCCGTCCTCAACTGCAACAAGCCGGCGCCCGTAAGCCTGCGCACCCGCACCGGCTGGTATATCTCCTCGAATATTTTCCGCGCCATCGCCGACGCAGCGCCCGACAAGGTGATTGCCCACACGGGGCTGCCCAGCCTGCTCACGGTCTATGGCCGGGCGCCGGACGGGAAGATCTTCTACGATCATCTCCTTTCCGGCGGCGGCCAGGGCGGATCCGCCGCCAAGGCGGGTGAATCCTCGGTGCTGTGGCCGACATCGGCGGCAACGTCCTCGATCGAGCTGCTCGAAAGTCGTTCGCCGGTCGTGATCCGGGAAAAGGGCTTTGTCACCGATTCCGGCGGCGGCGGCGAATATCGCGGCGGCCTCGGCGCCCGCATCCGCCTTGCCAAGCGCTATGACGACGGTGCTCCGGTGACCGTTTTCGTTTCGCCTGAAGGCGTCAACGCTCCGATCGAGGGCCTGTTCGGCGGCCAACCCGGCCTGCTTGCCCACGGTCACGTGCTCGATGACGAGGGCGTGGTGGTCGAAGACGTCGGCACCGGCGGGCTTGTCGTGATCAACAGAGCCGACAGGATGGTCGAACTGCAGCTCGGGGGCGGCGCCGGGTATGGCGACCCGCTCAAGCGTGCGGTCGACGACGTCGAGTACGACGTCCGCGAAGGCTATGTCAGCGCCGAAGCGGCGGAAAGCATCTACGGGCTGACAGACCGCAAGAAGGAAAAGGCTGCCTGACGGCTGCGAATTGCAGCCGGCGACGGGTCGCCGGCTGCCACGATCCTCCAACCGCAATAAAGGGGAACAACAATGTTCACGCTCAACAAACGTCAGTTTCTGGCCGGCACCGCAGGGATCGCTGCGACGATGGTCCTTCCTTGGTCCGCGGACGCCGCGAGCAAGAAGATCATGGTGCTCGCCAGCACCGTGGACATCCAGAACTTCGATCCGCACGTCGCGACGGGCTATGCGCCCCAGTGGCTGTTCCGCAATACCTATGACGCGCTGGTGCGTGTGGTTGGCAATCCGCCGGAGACGAAACCCGGCCTGGCCAAGAGCTGGAAGCAATCCGACGACGGCAAGACATACACCTTCGAGCTGGACGGCAACGCCCATTTCCACGATGGCACGCCGGTAACGGCCAAGGACGTCGAATATTCCTTCGCGCGCCTGCTGCGTCTCAAGCAGGGGCCTGCCTGGATGGTATCAGGCATTCTCGACGTCGACAGCGTCAAGGCGACTGGCGATATGACCGTCACCATGTCGCTGCGAAAGCCGTTCGCGCCGCTCCTTTCGGTCCTTCCGTGGATGTTCGTGGTCAACTCGAAGCTGGTGGAATCGAACGTCGGCAGCGATGACGGCCAGACATATCTGCGCACGAACATCGCCGGGTCGGGCGCCTTCAGCGTGGGTCGCGTTCGTCCGGGCGACCTCTACGAACTGCTGCGCGTCAAGAACGACTGGCACAAGGGTGGCAATATCCAGGGCGCCATCTGGAAGATCGTGCGCGAAGCCTCGACGACGCGCCTCATGCTCCAGCGCGGCGAGGTGCATTTCGCGCTCGACCTGTTCGCGGAGGACATGGAGGCCATCAAGGGCATGCCTCATGTCGTGCGCATCATGGAACCGGACTATCGCTCCTTCACCATCAAGATGAATACGGCGAAGGGTCCGCTTGCCGACAAGAACCTGCGCAAGGCGATTTCCTACGCCTACAACTACCAGGCCATGCTCGATGCGGCCGGCCCCGCCAAGCTGATGCAAGGGCCGTTGCCTACCGGCATGTTCGGCTTCGACAAGGATCTCAAGATCTATCGCCAGGATATGGACAAGGCCAAGGAATATCTCGCCAAGTCCGCCTACAAGGATGGGGGCTTCACGCTCTCCATTACGAATGCTGCCGGTTATGAGAACCAGAAGCGTTGGGCGATGATCCTTCTGGAATCGCTGAAGGCCTTCAATATCGGTCTCGATATCAGGCCCACTGTGTGGCCAGACATCGTCGCGATGGCGAAATCGCCCGATACCATGACCGACTTCTATTCGATCTTCCAGTCGGCCAACTACGCCGACCCGGACAACACCGCGTTTGCCGCCTATCATTCCTCGCGCAACGGACAGTGGCAGAACCCGGTCTACCACAATCCCGAGGTCGACAAGCTGATCGAGGAGGCCAGGTCGGAGGTTGATCCGGCCAAGCGCGCCGAACTCTACAAGAAGTTCCAGGAAGTCGTGGTCGAAGACGCGCCTGATATTTTCGGAGTGATCGAGCTCAGGAAGTTCGCAATGCGCGATAATGTCGAGGGCTATTCGTTCTGCCCTGTCGTTGCCAATGCGTTCGAGATCTGGCCGCTGTCGCTGGCCTGATCGATCCGCTCCGGGCGCGCCGTTGCAGGCGCTACCGAGGGAAGCTTTGGGCGGGTCCGCGCAGGGGTCATCCCCTGCGCACCTGCCGCCTTCCCGGAGGCTTGAATGCTGTTTTTTGTCCTTCGCCGGTTACTGCTTATCGTTCCGATACTGATCGGCCTCACACTGCTGCTCTTCGTCATCGCCCGGCTTCTGCCCGGCGATCCCGTCGGACTCGCCGCCGGGCCGAACGCCACGCCGGAACTGATTGCCCAACTGAAGAGGCAGTTCAACCTCGATCAGCCCCTTCCGGTTCAGTACTGGACCTATCTGACCGGCCTGATCCATGGCGACTGGGGCATGTCGGTCTTTACCCGGCGACCTGTCTTCGACGACATCCTGACCTACCTTCCCGCGACTCTCGAACGGGTGATCGCAGCGTTTCTCATCGCGGTCCTCATTGGCATCCCGCTTGGACTTCTGACGGCGGTTTATCGCAACGGCCCGCTCGACTATCTGATGCGGAGCGTGGCGCTCGGCGGCATCGCGATGCCGCGCTTCTTTCTGGGCCTGCTGTTGCAGATTGCCTTTGCGGCCTGGCTCGAAATCCTGCCGCTCTCGGGACGTTATCCGCTGATCGAAACCCCTCCGGATACCGTCACCGGCTTCTACACCGTCGATGCGCTGATCGCAGGTGACTGGTACGCGTTCCAGATTGCGCTCGCGCATCTGGCGCTGCCTGCGATCGCAATGGCGCTCTCGCCGTTGGCCACCATCATGCGCATGATGCGCGCCTCGACGATCGAGGTGCTGCAGCAGGATTACGTGATGACAGAGCGGGCGCTCGGACTGTCGAGCCGGCTCATCCTTTTCAAGTACGTCCTGAAAAATGCGATGACTTCCACGCTGACCGTCATCGGACTCTACGTTTCATGGCTGCTGGGCGGAACCGTGCTCGTGGAAACCGTCTTCGATTGGCCGGGGCTCGGCCTCTACGCCACGCAGGCCATCCTCACCCAGGACTTCATGCCGGTGATCGGCGTTACGCTGGTCATCGCGATCATCTATCTTTTCACCATGCTCGTCATCGACGTGCTCTATGGCGTCTTCAACCCGAAGGTCCGCTACGCATGACCACCGAGCTTACCGTCACTCGCTTGAAACGCAGCCAGTCCGCGCGTCTGGAGAACTGGAGTCGCGCCTTCTATCGCTTCCGCCAAAGCTGGTTGTCGATGATCGGGCTGGCTCTCGTCGTCGCCTTGATCCTTATCGCTGTCTTCGCGCCTTTCATGGTGCCGCATCCCGAGCAGGTGCAGGGGGCGACCAACACCGCCGCACGCTTTCAGCCGCCCTCGGCGGCTGCGTGGTTCGGCACCAACGCGTTGGGACAGGATATGTTGTCGCTGGTGGTGGCAGGCTCTCGGGTCTCGCTGTTTTCCGGACTGGCGGTCGTGGTCATCGCCGTGGTCGTGGGTACGGCGGTTGGAGCGGTGGCAGGTTATTTCGGCGGGTGGATCGACGAGATCCTGATGCGCCTCACCGATCTCCTGCTCACGGTGCCAAGCCTCATCCTGGCGATGGCCGTTGCCGCGGCGCTGGGGGCCGGCGTCCTGAACATGATCATCGCTATTTCGCTGACATGGTGGCCGGTCTATGCCCGCCTCGTGCGGGGCGAGGTGATCGGCAAGAAGGAAGAGCAGTTCATCGTGGCGGCCCGCGCACTCGGGGCGAACTGGGTGCGCGTTCTCTGTCGTCACATCCTGCCGAACATCGTATCGCCGATCGTCATCAAGGCGTCGCTGGACGTCGGCTTCGCGATCCTGACCGTCGCCTCGCTCGGATTCGTCGGCATCGGCGTCAAGCCTCCGACCCCGGAATGGGGCACGCTCCTGTCGGGCGCCCGCAGCTACATGCCTGGCTACTGGTGGACCGCGGTGGCGCCCGGCATGGCGATCTTCATCGCGGTGCTGGCGTTCAATCTTCTCGGCGACGGGTTGCGCGACGTGCTCGATCCCAAGGCGAGGCGGTGAAAGCGGATCAGATGGCGCTGCTTGAAATCCGTAATCTCAACCTGTCGATGAAGAGCTATGAGGGCGAAGTGCAGATCCTGCACGGCATCGACCTGAAGATCGAGCGCGGCCAGATCTGGGGCATGGTCGGCGAGACGGGCTCCGGCAAATCGCTGACCGGGCTCTCCATTTCCCAACTCATTCCAACGCCTCCCGGCCGCTACATTGCCGGCTCGATCGAGTTCGAGGGCCGCGACGTGCTGAGGGCGACCGAAAGGGAAATGCGCGCGCTTCGGGGCCGGCATATCGGCATGATCTTTCAGGACCCGACGACGAACCTGAACCCTGTCTTCCGGGTGGGCACCCAGCTTGTCGATGTGGCCCTTCATGCCGGCCATGCCGATCCGACCATTCTCGGTCTCAGTGCGGGTTCAGGCCGTCGGACGCTCAGGCGGGCAGCGCGCGAGAAGGCTGTGGAGATGCTTGAAAAGGTAGGCATTCCGAAAGCGTCCGAGCGCATAGACGACTATCCGCACCAGTTTTCCGGCGGCATGCGGCAGCGTGTGCTGATCGCACTTGCGATGATCGGAAAGCCGGATCTTTTGATCGCCGACGAGCCGACGACCGCGCTGGACGTTTCGGTGCAGGCCCAGATCCTGCGGCTGATCTACGATCTGGTGACCGAGCGAAA